>NZ_JBSHNE010000010.1:0-271713 GCF_053646035.1 Streptomyces sp. NPDC055287
CCAACGACCGTTCCCGCACCCGCTGAGCCAGGGGCCGCACCGCCCCCGAAGCGGAGCGCGCCCCACTCACACACCCGCCGTCCGGCAACGCACCAGCAACCACTCCCCGAGCTTGACCCGTGGGCTCCCCCCGGGGCCGCCACCCTTAGCCAAGGCGGCCCCCACGCCAGAAGCAACCGCAGCCCCAGGACCGCCGAAGCCCCGCTCCCCGCCGACCTCCACCCCGCCCACCCTCCACCCCACCCACCCCGAACGCAGCCGGCCCCCGCGAGTCACGTCCTCGCGGGGGCCGGCCGTTTCATCTGCCTGCAAGTGAAGGTTGAGAAGACGATCACGAGCAGGACGTTCTTGTGTTTGAGCGTGTGCCTGGCGTGCGTGCCTGCGCGTGCGGTTGCGTGCCTGCGTGTGTGCGCGTGCCCTACGGCACCAGCAGCAGGTTGTACGCACGCTCCTTCGCGGCGGCGTAACGCTTCGCCACGTCCTGCCAGTTGACGACCTTCCACATCGCCTCGATGAAGTCCACCTTCTGGTTCTTGTACTGAAGGTAGAACGCGTGCTCCCAGGCGTCGAAGACCAGGATCGGGACCGACCCCTGGCCGACATTCCCCTGGTGGTCGTAGATCTGCTCGACGATCAGACGGCCGCTCACCGGCTCGTACGCGAGCACACCCCAGCCCGAGCCCTGGGTCGTCGCGGAGGCCTTGGTGAGCTGGGCCTTGAACTTGTCGAAAGAGCCGAAGGACTCGGAGATCGCGTCCGCGAGCTCACCGACGCCGTCCTTCTCCAGCGGCTCGCCGCCGCCGTCGCCGGTCATGTTGTGCCAGTAAATGGAGTGCAGGATGTGGCCGGAGAGGTGGAACGCCAGGCTCTTCTCCAGCCCGTTGATCGCACCCCACGACTCCTTGTCGCGCGCCTCTTCGAGCTGCTCGAGGGTGTCGTTCGCCCCCTTCACGTACGCCGCGTGGTGCTTGTCGTGGTGCAGCTCGATGATCTGCGGGTTGATGACCGGTTCGAGCGCCGCGTAGTCGTAAGGAAGTTCAGGAAGTGTGTACATGGCCATGTCCGAGCCCTCCGACTGCTTATTGCGACCTATATGCAAGTGCAGATTAGCAGCAGAAGGGCTTGGAGATGATCAGCCTCCGGTCGTCCGTTGGTCCTAGGACCCGGCGCTCTCCCTCGACGCAGCCGCGTCCCTCGCGATCACCGCGAGGTCGGGGAAGTCGGTCACCACCGCGTCGACGCCGAGCCCGTAGTGCAGGGCGTACTCCCCGAAGACGTCACCGAAGTCGTTGGGCGCGGTGCCCCGGCGGAACTCCAGGGGCAGGAACTGGTTCTCGCAGCGGAAGGTGTACGCCCCGACCTTCAGCCCCGCCGCGTGCGCGTCCGCCAGCAGCGGCGAAGGCGCCACTACCGACGACTTGTCCGGGCCGATCCAGTCGGCGTACTCCGCGATCCGGGCCAGACCGGCCGGCGTCATCATCTCCTTGTATGTCGCCGGGTGGCCGTACGGTCCGCCCGTCGTCCCCAGCGCCTGCCACAGCGGCAGCCGCAGCCGGGCCTCCGCGATGCGCGTCAGGCTCGACGGCTCGAAGGACTGGACGACGCACTCGTGGGCATCCAGCCGGTTGCGCCGGATGACGCGGATGAGTTCCGGCTCGAGCGGGAGGCCGATCGAACGGAAGTAGGTGGGGTGCTTCGTCTCCGGGAACACGGCGATCGTGCGCCCGTACCGCTTCGACAACTTCCGTGCCAGGTCCACGACTTCCTGGAAGGTCATGACCTCCAGACGGCCGTCGAAGACCGTGTTCCTGTTCCTGACCAGCGGCAGGCGCTCCACGGCTCGCAGGGTCTTCAGCTCGGCGAGCGTGAAGTCCTCGGTGAACCACCCGGTGACGGACCGGCCGTCCACCGTCTTCGTCGTACGGCGCGACGCGAACTCCGGGTGCCTGGCGACGTCCGTGGTGCCGGAGATCTCGTTCTCGTGACGTACGACGAGTACGTGGTCCTTGGTCGGTACGAGATCGGGCTCGATCCAGTCGGCGCCGCTCTGGACCGCGTGGGTGTACGAAGCGGCCGTGTGCTCGGGGCGCCACCCCGCCGCGCCGCGGTGCCCGATGACCACGGGCCCCTTGCGCCGCCGCGGCCGCTCATCGGCTGCCGCCGCGCTCCCGGCGGGCATTGCGGCGATGGCCGATGCGGCGGTGGCGGCGCCGGCGGCGAGGAGTACGGATCGGCGTCTCGGCTGTGCGGGCATACGAGTCTCCCTGGAAGATGGGCTGGGGGCTGGGGGCTGGGGGGGCCTGGGGGGCGGCGAGTGCACGATAGGGCGCCTTGTGTCAGTCCCGGGGCGCGTACGGCCCCCTTTCACGCGGTGGCCGGTCGGAGGCCACGCGAGGTTCACTCGGGCTCCGCGGGGCGCGTCGGCCCGGCCCGCCTCCGAACCCGCGGTGCCAGGCGGGGCCGCCCCGGAGCCCCGGAGCCCCGGAGCCCCAGAGCCCCAGAGGCCCGGAGGCCGGAAGCCCCCGAAGCCCCGGGCCTTCGGCAGCCAGCCGCCGCCGCCCCGTCTCCCGTACAGCGGCACCCCGCCGCGCCCCAGCACTTGGCGGAGCCACCCAGGGGTACGACGGGCGACGGGCGGCGCGGACACGGCCGGCGCGGGCACGGGAGGCCCGGGCACGGGAAACTCACCGTCCGGCTTCCCCTCCCGCCTCGCCCCGCGCCCGCCCCCGCGCCTCCGCCAACCGGGCCAGGTGCGCCGCGTATGCCGCCTCGTACCGCTCCGCCCGTCCCGCGTCCGGTTCGACCACCGTCGTCGGGCGGGTCCACGACGGCACGTCCAGTTCCACGCCGTACCGCTCCGCCGCCGCCATCACCGCGCCCCGCGCCCCCACCTCGCCCTCGACCACACGCAGCGGGCGGCCCAGTACGTCGGCGAACAGGCGCAGCCAGGCCGGGGAGCGCGTCCCGCCGCCGCACACCGCCAGGTCGCCGGTGAGGCCCGCCGCCTCCAGGCAGTGGCGGGCGGCGAAAGCGATGCCCTCGCACGTCGCCCGGACCAGGTCGCCCTTCGACGTCTCCAGCGACACGCCGGTCAGCTCCGCCCGCAGCCTCGGTTCCACGAACGGCGCGCGCTCGCCCGACGGCGCGAAGTAGGGCAGCACCCGCACCCCGTTCGACCCCAGCGGTGTCGTCTCCAGCAGCGTGTCGACCTCGTCGTGCCGCACGCCCGTCGTCCTCAGCACCCAGTCCAGCGCCGCCGTGCCCACCATCGCCGGCATCGCCCGCAGCCACTGGCCCTGCCGGTCGGTCGAGATGTGGAGCCCGGCCGGTTCGCCGCCCTCCAGGTCGAGTACGTCCGTGGCGACCAGCGACGCCAGGCAGGTGCCGATGATCAGCAGCCCGTCCCCGGGCCGCGTCACTCCCGCGCCGAGCGCGCACGCGGGCAGGTCGTACGGGCCGTCCGCGATCCGGGTTCCGGCCGGCAGGCCGGGGCCACGCGTCTCGCCCACCGCGACGGGGTCGGCGACGGGGGCGAGCAGCCCGCGCCGGTGGCCGAGGCCCAGCAGGGTCAGGGTCTCGTCGTCGTACGTCCGGGTCCGCGGGTCAAGGAACGGCATGGACGCGTCCGAGACGTCCGTCGCCCGCACCCCCGTCAGACGCTGGAAGACCATGTCCTTGCAGTACAGGGCCGTGGCGGCCGCATCCAGCGCCTTCGGTTCGTGCCGGTCCAGCCACCCCAGCACCGGACCCGGGCAGCCCGGGAACATCGCGCTGCCCGTGCGCCGGAAGACGGCGGTGAAGACGTCCGACGCCATCCACTCGTCGAGGAGTTCGGCCGCCCGGCCGTCCATCCAGGAGATGGCGGGCCGCACCGGCCGCCCCTGGGTGTCCACCAGCCACACCCCGTCGCCCTGGCCCGTGAGCCCGGCCAGCTCGACCGGGCCCCGCAGCCCCGCCGTCAGTGTCGCGAGGACCTCCACGACCGCGGCATACACCTCCTCCATGTCCTGTTCGACGAAGCCGCCGCGGATGTCGAGCGCGACGGGGCGGGACTCGACCGCGACCTGCCGTCCCGACGCGTCGAAGGCCGCCGCCTTCACCATCGACGTGCCCACATCGATTCCGACGTACAACATCCCGGGCGACCTCCTCAAGGTCAGGTCACAGGCCAAGTCCCGCGACAGATCAGGTCAGGCAGTGCGCCAGAGGGCTTCCGGCGGCGTACCGCGCCACCTCGGCCGCCGCGATCCGCGCCGCTTTCTCCGCCACCTGGCGGCTCGCCCCGCCCAGGTGCGGCGTCAGCACCACGCCGGGCACGCCCCGCAGCCGCGCGTCGGCCGGCAGCGGCTCCTGTTCGTACGTGTCGAGCGCGGCCCCCGCCAACCGGCCGCTCTCCAGCGCGTCGCACAGCGCGTCCGTGTCGACGAGCGGCCCCCGCGCCACATTCACCAGCACGGCCCCGCGCGGCAGCAGGCCCAGCTCGCGCGCGCCGATCAGGCCGCGGGTCTCGTCCGTGAGGCGCGCATGCAGGGTGACGACCCGCGACCGGGACAGCAGCGCGTCGAGCGAGGCGACCCGTACGCCGTGCACATCGCCGCGCACGTACGGGTCGTACACCTCCACCTCCGCACCGAACGCGCACAGCACCCGGGCGACCCGGCTGCCGACCGCGCCGTAACCGATCAGCCCGACCCGCGTGTCCTCCAGTTCGGGCCCGCACCGGTCGTACGTGTAGTACGAGCCGTCCCAGACCCCGCGCCGTGCCAGCGAGTCGTGGGTCTCCGGGATGCGGCGCATCGCGGCCAGCATCATCCCGACGGTGAACTCGGCGGTGGCGGCCGCGTTGCGGCCCGGCGCGAAGCACACCTGCACACCGCGTGCCCGCGCCGCCTCCACGTTGACGTTGACGGGGCCGCCGCGGCAGACGACGACGAGCCGCAGTGCGGGGGACGCCTCCAGCACGCGCTCCGTGAACGGCGCCATCTGCGTCACGCACACCTCGACATCGCGAAGCGCCTCGATCAGCGCGTCCTCGCAGTCGCTCGCCTCGTCGACCTCGGCGACTTTCGTGAAGGGTTCCAGCGGCCAGGGGAGGGTGAGTTCGGTCAGCTCGAAGGGGGACGCGGTGACGGCGGCGTCCACGGCCTCTCCGATCAGTGAGTTGAGGACGAAGTGGTCACCGGCTGCCAGGATTTTCATCGCAGAGCCTCTCCTGTCTCGGCGTCGAAGACATGCGTGAGCTGCGGGTCCGCGGTCACCCGCACGGTTTCGTCCCGGTCGAGGCGCACCTCGGGACCGGTCTGTACGACGAGGGGCTCGGCCACCGCGTCGAGGGCGAGCGTGGCGATACCCGACTCCAGGAGCGGTTCGTGCGCGCTGACCCTCGCCCTTACGGAGGCGTGCGGGTCCTCGTCCGGCTCCGCGAACCGCAGATCCTCCGGCCTGATCCCCAGGACCACCTCCCGCCCCACCACCAGGCGCACCGGAACGGCCAGCCGCACGCTGTCCGAGAGACGCACCCGCGCGTCGGCCTCGACGACCCCGGGCAGCAGATTGATCGCGGGCTCCCCGACGAAGTCGGCCACGAAGAGGTTCGCCGGACTGTCGTAGATCTCGTACGGCGTGCCGAGCTGCTGGATGACGCCGTCCTTCATCACGGCGATGCGGTCGGCCAGCGACAGCGCCTCTTCCTGGTCGTGCGTGACCAGGATGGTGGTGTGCCCCAAGTCCTGCTGGATGCGCTTGAGTTCACGCCGTGTCGTGTCGCGCTGCGCCGCGTCCAGGTGCGAGAGCGGCTCGTCGAGCAGCAGTACGTCCGGCTCGCGGATCAGCGCCCGCGCCAGGGCCACCCGTTGCTTCTGGCCGCTGGACAGCCCGCCCGGACGCGCGCCGAGCAGCTCCGTCAGACCGATCCGCTCGGCCATGTCCCGTACGCGCGAAGCCACTTCCCGGCGGGGCCTGCCGCGCGCCGCGAGCCCGAAACCGAGGTTGTCGGCGACGGTGAGCGGCGGGTAGAGCGCGTAGTTCTCGAAGGCGACCCCGATGTTGCGCTGCTGGGCGGGGATCCTCACCACCGAGTCGCCGCCGACGAGGATGTCCCCGGCGGTCACCGACTCCAGGCCCGCGATCATCCGCAGGGTGGTGGACTTGCCGCAGCCGGAAGGGCCGAGCAGGCCGAGCAGCTCACCGGAGCGCAGCTCCAGGTCGATGCCCCGTACGGCCTCCACCGGGGGGCGGCCCCGGGAGACGTACGTCTTGCACAGCTCGCGCAGCGCCAGCTCAGTCATGGTTCGGGCCTCCCGTCGCCGCGTCCCCAGCCCCGGTGGCGGCCGCGACCGCCGCAGCCGTCGGGCACACCTCGTACGGGACCTTGTGCTCGTCGAGGTCGCGCAGCAGCTCCGCCGACGCCCCGTCGTCGACCAGTACCAGGTCGAAGCGGGAGAGCGGGGCGAGGCGGTGCAGGGCGACCCGGCCGAGCTTGGAGTGGTCGAGCAGCAGAACGTTCTTCGCGGCGGAGTCGAGCATGGCCCGCTTGACGGAGACGATGTGCTGCTCCTGGTGGTAGGCGAAGCCGCCGGAGACGGCCGACGTCGACGTGAAGCAGATGTCGACCTGGAGGAGCTGGACGGCTTCCACGCAGGAGACGCCCAGGAACGACGAGTGCAGGGGATCGTAGTCGCCGCCGAGCGCCATCAGGTGGATGCCGCGCTCGCCCGACAGCAGAGTCAGCGCTTCGAGGAAGTTGGTGACGACGGTCAGCGGCGTGACGGAGCGGGGACCGAGCCGGCGCGCTATCTCCAGCGTCGAGGTCGAGTCGTCCAGCATCACCGCCATGCCCGGCTCGATCAGCGTCAGCGCGTACTCGGCGACCGCTGCCTTCTCCGCACGCATCGTCTTGAGCCGGTACGCGACGTTCGACTCGAAGACGCCGGACGGCTGGGCGGTCACCCCGCCCCTGAACTTCCGTACCAGCCCCTGGCGTTCGAGCTCGTCCAGGTCGCGGTGGATGGTCATCAGGCTCACGTCGAAGCGCTCGGCCAGCTCGGCGGCGGTCGCCGAGCCCGCCGCGAGGACCCGTTCGGCGATGGCCGCCTGCCGGGGTGCGGGGCCGCGCTCCCGCCGGCCGTCGCTCATGCGGTGATCCTTCGCCCCGGCCGGTCCGTCCCGTCCGCACCGTCCGCCCCGAACAGCAGCAGGTTCTCCGGCCGTACGGTCAGCCTCACCGGTGCGTCCGGCCGCAGCCCGGCGGCGTCCGCGCGCGGCACGACCAGCGACAGGTGCTGTGCGCCGAGCCGTACGGTGACCTCGGTGGCGCGGCCGAGGACTTCGGTGATGTAGACGGTGCCCATGAGCTCGATGCCGCCGGGCCCGAGGGCCGAGGAGCCCAGCGACAGATCGCGCGGCCTCACCCCGATCTGCACGGCGGCGCCGGGTACGACGGACCGTACCGGCGGTGCGTCCGGCGAGGTCAGCGGGATCTCGAAGAAACGGTCGGCGGACAGGAAGGTGCGGTGGCCCGTGAGGGTCCCCGGCAGCAGATTGATGCGGGGCTTGCCGAAGGAGCGGGCGACGAAGGTGTCGTGCGGCTGGTGCCAGATCTCCTCGCGCGTACCCGTCTGGACGATCCTGCCGTCCCGGATCACCCCGATGCGGTCGCCGAGCGCCAGCGCCTCCACCGAGTCGTGCGTGACGTACAGGGTCGTGGTGCGCCGGACCGCGCCGATGGCCTTGAGCTCGGCGCGCATCGCCTGGCGGAGCTTGGCGTCGAGGTGGGACAGCGGCTCGTCGAGGAGGAACGCGCGGGCGGGCCGCACCAGGACCCGGCCGAGCGCGACCCGCTGGCGCTGCCCGTTGGACAGCCGGCCCACCGGGCGCTCCAGGAGCGCGCCGATGCCGAGGAGGTCGGCGATGGCGCCGACGCGCTCGCGCGCCTCGGCGGCGGGCAGCTTGTAGCGGGGGGAGCGGAGTGGGGACGCGAGGTTGTCGTACGCGCTGCGGTGCGGGTAGAGGGCGTACGACTCGAAGCACATCGCGACGCCCCGGTCGTACGGCTCGACTCCCGTCATGTCGGTGCCGTCGATCGAGACCGTTCCCGACTGGGGCTGCTCCAGCCCCGCGACGGTCTTCAGGGTCGTGGTCTTCCCGGCGCCGGACGGCCCGAGCAGGCAGAAGAACTCGCCCTCCCGTACGTCGAGTTCGAGACCGTCGAGCGCCTTGTGCTTCCCGTACGACGTGTGGATGCCGCGCAGCGAGATCGCGGAGCTCATCAGGACTTCACCGCCCCGAAGGAGAGCCCGCGCACCAGATACCGCTGGATGGTGAGCGCCAGGAGCAGCGGCGGGATCACCGACACCAGGGCGGCCGCCGCCGTCAGGTTGTACTTGGGGCGGTCGCCGCCGAGGAAGGAGAGGGCGCCGACCGTGACCGTCTGGGCCTCGGACGACGTCAGGATCAGCGGGAAGACGAAGTTGTTCCAGGCGAAGATGAAGGCGAGCAGCGACACAGCGGCGATGCCCGGCTTGACCAGCGGCAGCGCGACTTTGAAGAAGGCCTGCTTCCTCGTGTAGCCGTCGAGCAGCGCGGCCTGCTCCAGCTCGGGGGAGAGGTCGGAGAAGTACGAGCGCATGATCCAGACGATCAGTGGCAGTGTGACGAGCTGGAGCACCCAGATCATGCCGACGTACGTGTCGAACAGCCCGAGCTTCTGGTAGAGCACGAACAGCGGGATGATCACGGTGAGTTCGGGTGCGAACCGGAACGACAACAGCGTGAACATGAGATTCTCCGAGCCCCGGAACCGCCACCTTGCCGCCGCGTAGGCGGCGGGCAGCCCGATCACGAGAGACAGCCCCACGGCCCCCAGCGACACCACCAGGCTGTTGACGAAGAACCGCAGGAACGGCACTCCCTCGTCGTTCCCCGCCCCGAGGACCGTCCTGTACGAGTCGAGGGTGGGCGTGAACGAGAAGTACGTACTGAACAGCTCGTTCGCCGGCTTCAGCGACAGAATGATCATCCAGGCGATCGGGAAGAGCGCGAAGACGAAGTAGAGGATCAGCGCCCCGTCGGCGGCGATCGCGATCAGCCTGTTTTTCAGGTCGCGCCTCACTTGGGCACCTCCGCCGCCCGGTTCTGGATCGCGCCGAGATAGCGCACCAGCACCATCGTCACCAGGTACACCACCGCCCACAGCACGATCATGTAGCTGATCCCGAACGAGTACCGCTGGAAGCGGATCGCCTCCAGGTACGCCCGGATCTGGAGCACCACGGTCGAGTCACCGGGCCCGCCCTCGGTCAGGGCGTAAATGATGTCGAAGACCTTCAGCGAGTCCATGAACCGGAAGATCACCGCCACCAGGACGTACGGCCAGAGCATCGGCAGCGTCAGCTTCCGGAACGTGAACCACCACCCGGCCCCGTCCACCGCCGCCGCCTCGAACGGCGATACGGGCAGCGACCGCAGTCCGGCCAGCGCAAGGATCGCCACGAACGGCGTGTAGACCCACACGTCCACCGCGATCGACGACAGCAGCGCGCCGGACGGGGTGTCCGTCCACTGCACCCCACCCATCCCGAAAGGCTTCAGCAGGTAGTTGATGACACCGACGCTCGGCTGGAGCATCAGCTTCCACATGATTGCGGCGATCACGGGCGCGATCATCAGCGGCAGGATGAGGATCTTCTCCAGTACGCGTCCGACCCGCGTCGAGCGGTGCAGCAGCAGCGCCACACCCACCCCGAGCACGGTCTCGACGGCCGCCGCTCCCACCGCGTACAGCACCGTCACCCAGGCCGAGTCCCAGAAGGACGATTCGCTGAAGATCCGCCGGTAGTTCTCCAGCCCGACCATGTCCGGCTGGGGCTTGCTCGCAGCGAAGTCGAAGACCGTGTAGTACAGCCCGAGTCCGAAGGGATAGAGGATCCCGCCGGTGAGCAGCAGAGCGGGGACGATCAGCAGGTACGGCCGCAGCGACCGCCGCCAGCGCGGAACCACACGCGCCGGCGGCCGGCCCCCCTCGCGCGAGGCCGCCCCGTGGCCGGTCTCGCTGAGGGACGAGGACATCGGGCTGTCACCCGACCTTCGAAGCCAGGTCGCTCGCCAGGCCGTTCAGAACCGACGTGGCGTTCTTGCCGCCGTAGATCTCCTGGAGCGATGCAGCCCAGCTCGTCGTCGCGTCGAAGAACTGCTCCTGCGGCGTGAACTGGATCTTCGTCTCGTCGACGACCGTCTCGAAGGTCTCGATGAAGCCTTCCAGCCCCTTCATCTTGTCCTTGTACGCCGCGTCCTGGCTGACGGACTTCCTGACCGGGTCGATGTGGTTGCCCTCGATCGCCGCCTTGCGCAGATGCTCCTTGCCGGTCGCCCACTGCAGGAACAGCCAGGCCGCGTGCTTGTTCTTGCTCTTGGCGTTCATGCCCAGCGACCAGATCCACATGTTCGTGGCGAGCGACCCGTCGGGCCCCTTCGGCCCCGGATGGAAGGCGATCTTCCCCGAGGCGGGTGAGGCGCCCTTCACCGCCTGGAAGTAGGCGGCCGTATCGGCGTCGAAGAGCATCCCGGCCTTCTTCGCGCCGAGGTCGCTGGAGCACTGGTACCAGGTGTACGAGGTCCAGGACGGCGGCCCGCCCTTCTTGACCATCTCCGCCCAGTCCTGGGTGAAGGCGACGGCCTCCGGGGTGTTCATCGCGGGCTTGATCTTCCCGCCGTCGACCGTGAAGTCCTTGAGCCCGTAGCGCGAGTACATCGTCATGAAGCCCGGGTGGATCGTCGCCCAGCTCCGCGACCCGCGCACCGCGACGCCGTACATCCCGTCGAAACCGGCGCCCGGCGCCTTCCGCTTGATCGCGCCGGATACCTCGCGCAGTTCGTCGAACGTCTCGGCCGGTTTGAGCCCCAGCTTCTTGAAGACCTCGGTGTTGTACGCGACGACGTTCGTCTCCCAGCCCCACGGCAGCGCGTACTGCCCGCCCTGTCCGAGCGGGGCACCCGCCTTGAGCGACCACTGGTCGGCCTGGAGGAGATTCGGGAAGAAGTCGCTCTGGTCCCACTCGGCCCCGGTCGCCGAGGAGTTGCTCATCCACGGGCCGAGGTCCTCGAGCCACCCCGGCGGCCCGTACTGCCAGACCATGTAGGCGCCGAGCATGAAGATGTCGTACGAAGCACGGCCGCTGGACAGATCGACGGTGAGCTTGTCGAAGTAGTTGTCCTCGGGGAAGACGTCGTACTCGACCTTGATGCCTGTCTTCTCGGTGAACGACTTGAGATCGGCGATCAGCGCATCGGTGTAAGGGTGCTTGTTCAGCAGCGCCTTGACCGTCTTGCCCTTCGCCTTCTTCCAGTCGAAGGAGCCGGTGACGTCGTCGGCCGCCGACCCGCCGCCGTTCTTGTTCTCGTCGCTTCCGAAGCCGGCGCCGCAGGCGCTCAGCAGCGGGGTGGCCGATGCGGCCGCCGTGAGGGCGAGGAACCGCCGCCGGTCATGTACGCGCATGTCCATCCCGACCTCCGCCAACACGTGCAGTCGATTGGTTAACAGAGCTTGGAACAGCGGTAGTTGGGCGTCAATCCCTCGCGCAACGGAATATCTCGGTGCACAGTGAGAAGTTCACAGGCGGCGCCGATACGCGCGGGAGGATCGTGTGCGGTCCGACGAGTCTCACGAGTCCCACCAGTCCCACGAGTCCGACAAGTCCGTCAAGGACGCAGCATGGCTGGGCATCGACCTCGGTACGCAGAGCGTCCGGGCGGTGGTCGCGACCACCCGCGGACACCTGCTGGGCAGTGGCTCGGCGCCGCTGACGGGCCGGCGCACCGGTGTGCGCCACGAGCAGGACCCCGGCGACTGGTGGGCGGCCGTCTGCGCCGCGACCCGGGCCGCGCTCACCGGCGTACCGGCGCGCAGACTCCGCGCGCTGGCGGTCTGCTCCACCTCGGGCACGGTCCTCCTCACCGACCCGTACGGCCGGCCGATCACCCCCGGCCTGATGTACGACGACGGGCGCGCCGCACCGGAGGCCGACGAGGCGGGCGTACCGCCGAGCTGGGGCCTGCCGAAGGCACTCTGGCTGGCCCGGCGCCGCGACGGAACCGTGGCAGGGCGCCGCCCGGTGCGCATCGCCCACCAGGCCGACGCGGTGACCGCACGGCTCACCGGCGGCCCGGTCGCCACCGACTCCAGCCACGCGCTGAAGACCGGCTACGACCTGGAACGCGCCAGCTGGCCCGAGGAGGCCCTCGCCCTCCTCGGCCTGCCGACCACCCTCTTCCCCGACGTCGTACGCCCCGGAACCCGCCTGGGCACCGTCGCCGAGGCCGCGTCGGCCGAGACGGGCATCCCCACCGGCACCCTGGTCGTCGCCGGTATGACGGACGGCTGCGCGGCCCAGATCGCCTCGGGTGCCTTGCGCATCGGCTCCTGGAACTCCGTACTCGGCACCACTCTCGTCCTCAAGGGTGTAGCCGCCGTCCCCGTCCACGACAGCACGGGCATCGTCTACAACCACCGCTCCCCGGACGGCAACTGGCTCCCGGGCGGCGCGTCGAGTGTGGGCGCGGGTGCCCTGACTGCCGCGTTCCCGGGCGCGGACCCGGCCCGTCTGGACCGCCTGGCGGCCCGCCACGAGCCGTCCGTCTGCCTGGCCTACCCCCTCACATCCCAGGGCGAGCGCTTCCCCTTCCGCGCCCCGGACGCCACCGCCTTCGTCATCGGCGGCGGTACGTCGGAGGGCGACCGGTGGGCAGCGCTGCTCCAGGGCATCGGCTACGCGGAACGCCTGTGCCTGGACTACCTGCACTACCTGGGCGCACCGGTCGACGGCCCCCTCACGTTCACCGGCGGCGCGGCACGCAGCGCGTACTGGAACCGCCTGCGCACCGACATCCTGGGCCGCCCGTCCCGCATCCCCGAACAGACCGAACCGGCCCTGGGCATGGCGGTACTGGCGGCGTACGGGGCGGGGGAGGCGGACGACTTGTCGGGGGCAGCGGACGGCATGGTCCGCATCCGGGAGGTCCTGGACCCCCGCCCGTCCCGCACGGCGGCGTTCGCAGACCCGTACGCCCGCCTGGTCGACGAACTGGAACAACGAGGCTGGCTACCGAAGCCGGTGGCGTCCCACGCCCTGGCAAGACTGGAGAAGTGACCGGACGAAAACCGGCGGGCCCTCCCCGTTTGGGCACATCCAGCCCGTCCGGCGTTTGAGGACAGGGGCCTGGGGCGGAGCCCCGGAAAAAGAGCCGCAAGCACGCGCGGACCCCCTGGCCGCGAGGCCAGAGGGTCCGTTCACACAGCGAAGGTTCGCTCAGTCGCTCTTGCCCGCGCCCGCATCACCGGCAGGCTCCTCGGCCTCGGCCTCGGCCTCGGCCTCGGCACTGGCCTCGGGCTCGTCACCGGCGTCTGCCTTGGCAACAGAAACCGGGCCCGCCTCGGCGTCAACGTCGGCATCGGCATCGGAGACCGAAGCCACCGCCGCCCCGGCACCGCCACCGGCAACCACCTCCGGCTCCCGCACCATCTGCAGGACAAACCCCACCACAGCCAGGAACAGCGTCAGCCCACCGCTCCAGTACAGCTGCAGCCGCGTCCCTTCCTCACGCGCCATGAGGACGAAGACCGCCGCCATTCCCGCGAGCGCCACCCACGTCAGGACCGGGTAGAACCACATCTTCACGACGAGCTTCTCCGGCGCCTCGCGCTCGGTCCGGCGCCGCAGCAGCAGCTGCGAGACGGCGATGAAGATCCAGACGACCAGGATCAGCGCGCCGATCATGTTCAGCAGCCACTGGAAGATGTCGTTCGGCCGCCAGTAGCTCAGCAGCACGCACACGAAGCCGAACACCGAGGACACCAGCACGGCGATGCGCGGCACACCGCTGAAGACCGCGCCGAGCGCCTTCGGGCCCTGACGGCGCGAAACCAGCGAGCAGGCCATGCGCGAGGCGCCGTAGACGTTCGCGTTCATCGCCGACAGCAGGGCGATCAGCACGACCACGTTCATGATCTGACCGGCGGCGGGGATCCCCAGGTGGTCGAGGGTCGCGACGTACGGACCCTTCGCGACGACGGCCTTGTCGTTCCACGGTACGAGCGTGACGATGACCGCCATCGACCCGATGTAGAAGATCGCGATGCGCCACATCGCCGTACGCACGGCCTTGGCGACACCCTCGACCGGACGCTCGGACTCGGCCGCCGCGATGGTGACCGTCTCCAGGCCGCCGTACGCGAAAACCGAGGCCAGCAGTCCGACGATGAGCCCCTCGGAGCCGTTCGGCATGAAGCCGCCGATGCCCGTGAGGTTCTCCGCGCCGGGGGAGGGCGTGTCGGAGCCGGGCAGGAGGCCCAGGATCGCGAGGGCGCCGATGCCGAGGAAGACGGTGATCGCGCCGACCTTGAGCGCGGCGAACCAGAACTCGAACTCGCCGAAGTTCTTCACGGCCGCCAGGTTCGTGCAGCAGAACAGCAGCATGAAGAGGGCGACCCACGCCCACTCGGGCGAGTCCGGGAACCAGCCCACCATGATCTTCGCGGCGCCGATGCCCTCGAGGCCGACGGCCACACAGAGCAGGAACCAGAACGCCCAGCCGGCCGTGAAGCCCGCCCACGGCCCGATCGCGCGCTCCGCGTGTACGGAGAAGGAACCGGAGGCCGGATTGGCGGCCGACATCTCGCCGAGCATGCGCATCACGAGCATGACCAGCAGACCGGATATGGCGTACGCGACGATGATCGAAGGACCGGCGGCGGCGATACCCGCGCCCGACCCCACGAAGAGTCCCGCGCCGATGACACCGCCGAGGGCGATCATCGACAGGTGGCGTTGCTTGAGTCCGTGCGTGAGCGGCGAGTCGACCTTGTTGTCGACAGTGCCGACAGTGTCGGCGGTGTCGGCGGCGCCGGCATCCTCGACAGGCGCCGGCGCGGAAGTCCGAGACATGGGTGTGCCCTGTTCAGTAGCTGAGACCGGGGGGAACAGACGCCACAGTCTGAGTACGCGCACCGCTCACGGGGAACACCTGACCGCTATACGGACACCACGCTCACACCTTGTGAACACTCACGCACGCCGCGCACGCATCTCCCTCACCATCGCCACCAGCAACACCGCCCCGGTCGCCCCGGCCGACCACAGCAACTGCGGCCGCGCCGCGTCATCGGTGAGCATCAGAAGGAGTACGCCGCCGAGCCCGGCCAGCGTGACCCAGGTGAGCCAGGGGAAGCCCCACATCTTCAGCGTCAGTGTCTCGGGTGCCTCACGCTCGATCCGCCGGCGCAGCCGCAGCTGCGACGCGGCGATGAGCCCCCAGACGAACAGCAGCACCGCGCCCACGGCGTTGAGCATGTAGAGGAAGACGGTGTCGGGCCACAGGAGATTGAGGAGTACGGAGACGAACCCGAAGGCGACCGAGGCCAGCACGGCCCGGCGCGGAACCCCACCGCCCTCGCCTCCCGACACCTTGAGCAGCCCCTTCGGCGCCTCACCGCGCTCCGCGAGCGAGAAGACCATGCGCGAGGCCCCGTACAGATTGGCATTGAGCGCGGACAGAAGTGCGACGAACACCACGATGTTCATGATCTGCCCGGCGGCCGGGACGCCGATCGCGTCCAGCACGGTGACGTACGGGCTGAGCCCCGCCTTCTGTGCGGTCCAGGGCAGGACGGTCACGATGACCAGCATCGACCCGACGTAGAAGAAGAGGATGCGCCACACGGCGGCCCGTACCGCACGGGCGACATTGCGGGCCGGGTCCTCGGTCTCGGCGGCGGCGATCGTGACGACCTCCAGGCCGCCGAATGCGAAGACCACGGTGAGCACGCCCGAGACGACGCCGTCCCACCCGTTCGGCAGGAAGCCGCCCTCACCGGTCAGGTGGGTGAGGCCGACGGGTTCCGTGTCCGGCAGCACTCCGAAGATCGCCAGCAGCCCGAGCCCGAGGAACAGCACGATCGCCGCCACCTTGAGCGCGGCGAACCAGAACTCGAACTCGCCGAAGTTCTTGACGGCCGCGAGGTTTGCGCAGGTGAACACCACCATGAAGATCAGCACCCAGGCCCACTGCGCGATGCCCGGCACCCAGCCGTGCGCGATCTGCGCCGCCGCCGTCGCCTCCACCGCCAGCACCACGACCAGCAGGAACCAGTACAGCCATCCCACGCTGAAACCCGCCCACCGCCCGAGCGCCCGCTCGGCATGCACCGAGAACGAGCCGGACGCGGGCATCGCCGCCGACATCTCGCCGAGCATGCGCATGACGAGCATGGCGAGCGCGCCCGCGATCAGGTACGAGAGGACGATCCCGGGGCCCGCGACCGCGATCCCGGCGCCGGAGCCGACGAACAGACCGGCACCGATCACCCCGCCGAGGCCGAGCATGGTCAGGTGGCGCTGCTTGAGCCCGTGGGCGAGGGGCTCGGCCGTGGCGTCTTGCATGTCGCTCGCAGCTCTAGAAAACGTTCAAGGGAATTTCTCACGTGCCATTTGGCAGGAACCTACAGTCTCGCCGAGCCCGCCCCTTCTCCGCAAAACGGCCGTCCGGGCCCCGGACCTCAGTGACGAGCATCACGCAATCACGGGATTACCGTCCGCTCTTTGTGTGAACCCCACCACTGCGCCAACCTCCGCTTTGTCGGCGGCTGACGGTGATCGCTCGTTGGCCCCTGGGCTACGGTCACGAGGTCCTTTGTGTCCACGCCCCCATCCTCCGCGGAGTCCCGATGAGCACTGCTGCCGCCCCCGCCCGCACCGGAGCGGTCCTCGCCGACCTGCTGCCGTCCACCACCACCGCCGCCCGGGCCTTCGCCCGCGACGCGGCCCTGGTGCTCGGCGGCGCCGCGCTCACCGGCATCGCGGCCCAGATCGCCGTACCGGTCCCGGGCTCCCCGGTCCCCGTCACCGGCCAGACCTTCGCGGCACTGCTCGTCGGCACGGCCGTCGGCGCCCGCCGCGGCTTCCTCTCCCTCGCGCTGTACGCCCTGGTCGGCATGGCCGGCGTGCCGTGGTTCGCGGGCGGTACCTCGGGCGCGGGCGGCGCGTCCTTCGGTTACGTACTCGGCATGCTGCTGGCCGCCACCGTGGTGGGCGCGCTGGCCCGCCGGGGCGGCGACCGCTCGGTGCTGCGCACCGCCGGCACGATGGTGCTGGGCTCGGCCGTCATCTACGCGGTCGGCGTGCCGTACCTCGCCTTCTCGACCGGTATGTCGCTCGGCGCGGCCGTGGCGGCGGGCCTGGTCCCGTTCCTGATCGGCGACGCGCTGAAGGCCGCGCTGGCGATGGGCGCGCTGCCGACGGCGTGGAAGCTGATCGGCGACCGCGGCTGAGTCCGCTCGTACATGACGCGGAAGGGCCCGCACCTCGTAGGCGAGGTGCGGGCCCTTCCGTATGTCCGGCTGCTCGGAGCTACAGCGAGCCGACCGAGTCCTCGACGCCACTGTGCTCGGCGTCGGCTGCGGCGTCCTTGCCGCGCCGCAGCTTCTCGCGTACGAACGCGATGGCCACGACCACGGCCGCCACCAGCAGCGACAGCAGCACCTGCTCGCGCGCCGCGTCGTCGAACGCCATGTAGACGATCACGAAGGTGATCATCGCGGCAGTCGCCCACGTCAGGTACGGGAAGAGCCACATCTTCACGATCAGCTTCTCCGGCGCCTCGCGCAGGATGATGCCGCGCATGCGCAGCTGCGTGAAGCAGATGACCAGCCACACGAACAGCGCCACCGCGCCCGAGGAGTTCAGCAGGAACGCGAACACCGTGTCGGGCCACTTGTAGTTGAAGAACACCGCGACGAAGCCGAAGGCGACGGACGACAGGATCGCCGCCGTGGGAACACCCTGCTTGTTCGTACGGGCGAACGCCTTCGGCGCGTCACCGCGCCGGCCGAGCGAGAAGGCCATGCGGGAGGCGGTGTAGAGCCCGGAGTTCAGGCACGACAGCACAGCCGTCAGCACGATGACGTTCATGATCTGACCGGCGTGCGGGATGCCGATCGAGTTGAGAGCGGCGACGTACGAGCCGTCCTTCAGGATCGACTTGTCGTTCCACGGCAGAAGCGTCAGCACGACGAAGATCGAACCGAGGTAGAAGACGCCGATGCGCCAGATCACGCTGTTCGTGGCCTTTGTCACGGCGCGCTGCGGGTCCGACGACTCGCCGGCGGCCAGCGTGACGATCTCACTGCCCATGAACGAGAAGACGACCATCAGCACACCGGTCAGGATCGCGCCGGGCCCGTGCGGGAAGAACCCGCCGCTGTCCGTCAGATGCGCGAATCCCGTACCCGGGTTGTCGGAGCCGGGCAGCACGCCGAAGACGGCCAGCAGGCCGATGATCACGAAGCCGCCGATCGCGACGACCTTGATCCCCGCGAACCAGAACTCGAACTCGCCGTACGACGAGACGGACACCAGGTTCGTGGCGGTCAGCACGACCATCACGATCAACGCCCAGCCCCACTGCGGTACGGCCGGTATCCACCCTTCGAGGATCTTCGCGCCGGCCGTCGCCTCGACGGCGAGCACCACGACCCAGAAGAACCAGTAGAGCCAGCCGATGGAGAACCCGGCCCAGCGCCCGAGCGCGCGGTCCGCGTACGCCGAGAAGGAGCCGGACGTCGGGTTCGCGGCGGCCATCTCGCCGAGCATCCGCATGACGAAGACGACGAGGGCGCCGACGAGTGTGTACGACAGGAGGATCGCCGGACCGGCGGCCGCGATGCCGCCGCTGGATCCCACGAAGAGGCCGGCGCCGATGACGCCGCCAATGGCAATCATGGACAAATGGCGGTTCTTGAGACCGGCCTGGAGACCGTCGGAGGACTGCGGATTCCCTGGTTCTACGGGGCTTCCGCCTGCCTTCGCAAGGGTCGGCTGGGCGCTCATGCACAATCCTTAGCTTCTTGGGGCACTCGGGTTACGAGCCATGGCATTCAAGCGGGAAGTGACGCAGGACGGAAGACCCGATTCCGGATCGTTGTACGAAATCCGCAGCACGTCCCCCGACGCGCACCCGACGGTCACCCCGGCGACAGCTACCCGGGCGCCCCCGTGCCACACTCGTCACATGCGCGTGTACCTCGGTTCCGACCATGCCGGATACGAACTCAAGAACCATCTCGTCGAGTGGCTGAAGGCCCACGGGCACGAGCCCGTCGACTGCGGCCCCCACATCTACGACGCCCTGGACGACTACCCGCCGTTCTGCCTGCGTGCCGCGGAGAAGGCCGCCGCGGACCCGGAGAGCCTGGGCATCGTCATCGGCGGCTCCGGCAACGGCGAGCAGATCGCCGCGAACAAGGTCAAGGGCGTACGCGCCGCGCTGGCCTGGAGCGAGCAGACGGCGGCGCTCGGCCGTGAGCACAACGACGCCAACGTCATCTCGATCGGCGGCCGGATGCACACGCAGGAGGAGGCGACGAAGTTCGTGGAGATCTTCCTCGCCACCCCGTACTCCGGCGAGGAGCGCCACCAGCGCCGCATCGACATGCTGGCCGCGTACGAGCAGACCGGCGACCTCCCCCCGATCCCGGCCCACCACCCGCAGCAGCCGTAACCCGTCCCGCCCTCGCACCGCGACGCCGAACAAGCCACGCGGTGCGGGGATGGAGCGACGCCCACCACCCCACGGTGCGCCAGGGCGGTACTCGCAGGACAGGGCACGCCCCCCGGCCCGCTCCTCACGGGGCCAGGAGGGGACGTGCCGGGGCGCCCCCCGCAGGGCGTTGAACGCAACCACCGCGAACGGAACAACGCGGTACCCGAACGTTCGACGCCTGAGGAGCCGCCACGGCGCGGCACCGACCCCGAGGCCCCCGCACCCGCCCTCCGCACAGCCCAGCAGCAACGCGCGACACCCGCAGGAGACGCAGACGCATGCCCGAGGGGCACACCATCCGCCGGCTCGCGGACGACCACCGCGCCCGCTTCGTCGGCGGCCCGGTACGCGTCACCAGCCCGCAGGGCAAGTTCGCGGACAGCGCGGCCCTCCTGGACGGCACGCTGCTCGCCACCGCCGACGCGCACGGCAAGCACCTGTTCCTGGGCTTCGAGCACACCGGCTGGGTCCACATCCACCTCGGCCTCTTCGGCAAGCTCGGCTTCGGAGCGACCCCGGCCCCGCCGCCCACCGACACGGTCCGCCTCCGCCTCCTCAACGCCGGCCACTACGCCGACCTGCGCGGCCCCACCACCTGCGCCCTGATCACCGACGGCGAGAAGCAGGCGATACACGACCGCCTGGGCCCGGACCCGCTCCGCCCCGACGCCGCCCCCGACCGGGCCTGGCAGCGCATCTCCCGCAGTCGCACCACCGTCGCGGCGCTCCTCATGGACCAGAAGGTCGTCGCGGGCGTCGGCAACGTCTACCGCGCCGAAGTCCTCTTCCGGCACGGCATCGACCCGTACCGCGCGGGCAAGGACCTCACGCGCGGCGAGTGGGACGCGATCTGGGCGGACCTGGCCGTCCTCATGCGCGAGGGAGTACGCAACAACCGCATCGACACCGTCCGCCCCGAGCACATGCCCGAGGCGATGGGCCGGCCGCCACGCGTCGACGACCACGGCGGCGAGGTCTACGTCTACCGCAGGGCGAACCTGCCCTGCCACATCTGTGGCGGCGAGATCCGCACCGCCGGTCTCGCCGCCCGCAACCTCTTCTGGTGCCCGGGCTGTCAGGGTTGACCGTGGGGCAGGTGCCGGTCCACACCCCGTCCCCCGGACGGGGGTACGGGGCACTGCGTCCGGGGGAGATCAGAACCCGTGCGGAAGCCACGGCGCGACCGTGGCGCCGAAGGCAAGGGACGTCTCCGCCAGCGCACCCGGGCGCAGCTCCCGCACCCGCCCCGCCGCCGCCAGCGAGGCGAGGCTGACGCCGCCGAGGTACGCCGCACCCAACTCCCGTACGGACAGTTCGAGATCAGCGGCCTCGTCCGTACGCTTGCACGACGCACCCCCCTTGGCGTCGCCGGTGAGCCGCCAGCGCCCCTCGTTCCAGGGGCAGAACGTGTCCGTCACCTCGAAGACCACATCCACCGGCGCCTGGTACGCACGCGCCTCCAGCGCCGCCCCCAGCCCCACCAGCCGCACGTACAACGAATCCCGCAGCCGTACTTCGCACCGCCGGATGTCGGAGACAAGGTGCTGCCAGGCGTCGTCCACCGGCCGGTTCCGCATCCGGATCTTCGACGTCAGGTCGATGTCGAAGAGGAAGCGCCACAGCGCCGCGTTCGCCGCCGGGTCGAGCGCTTCCAGGTCGCGCAGCACGACCGCGCCGTCGGAGCCGGCCCATCTCCACTCCGGCTTGAACTGAAAACGGGCGTACCCCACCACGTCACCCGCGCGCTCGGCCAGCACGCACCGCAGGGGCGACGCACCGTCGCGATCGCTCTCCGGGTCGAGCAGCGGCATCCGGTCCCAGTACGGCCGGCGCGCGAGCATCCCGGGCCGGTCCGGTACGTTCCGCGCGTACACCGTCTCGCAGGCGTCCCGCGCGTCCGCCGGCTTCGCGAACCTGAGCCGTACGTCGTCCGTGCCCGCCGGCACCTCCAGCCGCACCCGCGCGGTGTCGATCTCGGCCGACAGCTGCTGCGTCGCGGCGCCGTACCCGAAGCGGCCGTAGATCGCGGGCTCCGACGCGGTGAGCAGCGCGAGCGGCTCGCCCCATTCCCGTACGTCATAGAGCTGGCGTCGCATCATCTCGGTCAGGACCCCGCGCCGCCGGTGCGTCGTCGCGACGCTCACCAGGCTCACCCCGGCAGCCGGCACCAGTGCGCCGCCCGGAACGGACAGCCGGAAGGAAAACGCGCTGGCCGTGCCGACGCACTGCTCCCCGTCCCAGACGCCCAGGCTCCGGGCCGGATCGGTCACCGCGCGGTCGAAGTCCCGCTCCTCCGCGCTCTGCGCCACGCCCCCGAAAGCGAGTTCGACCGCCTCGAGCCAGTCGTCCCACTCGCTCGCCTGCAACACGCGTAATTCGGTGGTCATATGCCATGCCTACCAGGCCTCCGGCATTCGAGCGACCCAATTTCGAACACAATGTCACAGGGGTCCCCCTGCGGAGGAGCGGCAGGGATGGATAGGGTCCACCGCAATGGCAGCTGGAGTGGGAACCGAATCGTTCTCGGCACGGACGCGCAAGTCGGCGCACCGGGCCCGGATCGCGCTGCGCAAATCCGGCGTCGACTACTTCAGGGGCGACGGCTCGGACTGGATCGCCCTGGCGGGCCTGCTGCTGACCGTCCCGGCGATCGTCCTCGGCACGATCGTGTCACCGGTCTGGTGCGCGCCGGCCCTGCTGGTCCTGCCGATCGTGGCCGGTGGCCTGCTGCTGCGCCCGGCCAGCCTGCTCGGTCTGTACGCCGCGGCCGCCACCGGACTGATCGTCGAGTCGATCGTGCTCGGCCCCTATACGCAGGGCCCGGCCACGGTCACGCCCGGCACGGTCCTCACGGTCGCCGCCTGCGGCTTCTTCGGCCTGATCATCGCCCAGTTCCGCGCCAGGGTCGGCGTCCCCTGGCGACGCGGCGGCACGATGCTCTTCGACCTGCGCGAACGCATCCGGGTCCAGAGCGCGCTGCCCCGCCTCCCCAAGAGCTGGCACAGCGAGATGGCGCTGCGGCCCGCGGGCGGCCAGTCCTTCTCCGGCGACTTCGTGGTCGCGGCCCGCACCAACGGCGGCCGCACCCTGGAGGTCGTCCTCACCGACGTTTCGGGAAAGGGGATGGACGCGGCTTCGCGCGCGCTGCTCCTGTCCGGGGCGTTCGGCGGCCTGCTCGGCTCGCTCCCGCCCCACGGCTTCCTCCCCGCCGCCAACGGCTACCTGCTGCGCCAGGACTGGGACGAGGGCTTCGCGACCTCCATCCACCTGGTGCTGGACCTGGACTCCGGCGACTACGAACTCCTGTCGGCCGGCCACCTCCCAGCACTCCAGCTCCACGCGGGAAGCGGCCGGTGGGAGGAGAAGTCCGGCGAGGGACCGCTGCTCGGGGTGTACGACGGTGCCCAGTTCGACTCGTGCAAGGGCTCGCTGGCGCCCGGCGACGTCCTGATGCTGTTCACGGACGGCCTGGTGGAAGCCTCGGGCCGGGACATCGCGGAAGGCATCGACCGCCTGACGGGCGAGGCCGACCGCTATGTGTCCTGCGGCTTCGAGGGCGCGGCCTGGCACCTGATCGAAGCGGTGGCGAAGGACGTCAACGACGACCGTGCCCTCCTCCTGATCTGCCACGACGCGTAAGGCCGCGGCCGGCCGCTCAGCTCACCAGCTCACGCCCGCCTTCATGGTCGGGCCCGCTCCCGTTGCCGCGCCGCCCGCCCGGCAGCACCTTCGCCAGCCAGTGGGAGCGCCCGGCGGCCAGCGGGCCCAGCACCGCGAGCAGCAGCACGTATCCCGCGATGAAGGGCGAGAGCCGCTCGTCCGGGCCCGCGCCCGCCGCCATCGTGGCGAGGACCAGGGCGAACTCGCCGCGCGCCAGCAGTGTCGTCTCGATGTTCGCCGCGGGGCCCGCCCCGAAGCCGTGAATACGCGCGCCGCCAGCCCCGCCACCGCATTCATCGCCAGCGTCACGGCGACGGCGATCAGGACGGGCCACAGTGCGACCGGCAGGTCACCGGGGTCGATCGAAAGGCCGAAGGCAGTTGATGACGCAACCCCCAAGGGGGTTTTCCCCACGTCGCTTCCGCCAGCAGCCGTCATGGTCCGCGCCTCTCGTCCTCCGTAGGTTCGAGCCGTAGACGAACGCCGGGAATCGCGAGCGGAGAGGGCGGCCACCATGGCACTGCGCAGGAACAGGACCGAGAAGAGCGGCACCGCCGACCCCGGCGGCCAGGCCGGTCCCCGGACCGACGCGGCCGTCGAACTGCGCGACGTACGCCGCCAGTACGGCCGCGGCTCCTCCGCCGTCCACGCCCTGCGCGGCATCAGCCTCACCCTCCCGCGCGGCAGCTTCACCGCCGTCATGGGCCCTTCCGGCTCCGGCAAGTCGACGTTCCTCCAGTGCGCGGCGGGCCTCGACCGCCCCACCACCGGATCGGTACACCTCGGCGGTACCGACATCTCCGGCATGAGCGAGAACAAGCTCACCGCCCTGCGCCGCTCCCGCCTCGGATTCGTCTTCCAGGCGTTCAACCTGCTGCCCGCCCTCACCGTCGAGCAGAACATCCTGCTGCCGGTGCGACTGGCCGGCGGGCGGCCCGACCGCCGCCGCGCCGCCGAAGTCCTCGCCCAGGTCGGCCTCGGCGACAAGGGGGCGCGCCGCCCCGGCGAGCTCTCCGGCGGCCAGCAGCAGCGCGTCGCGATCGCCCGCGCCCTGGTCACCCGCCCCGACGTCGTGTTCGCCGACGAGCCGACCGGCGCCCTCGACACCACGACCACAGCCGAGGTCCTCGCACTTCTGCGCGCCGCCGTGGACCGACTTGGCGCCACCGTCGTGATGGTCACCCACGACCCGGCGGCCGCCGCGTACGCGGACCGCGTCCTCTTCCTCGCCGACGGCGAGATCGCCGACACCCTGCCCCGTGCCTCCGCCGCGCGCATCGCCGCCCGCATGACGTCCCTGACAGCCCCGGCCCACGCGGGAGTTGCCGCCTGATCGAAAACGCCTTGGGCGCGCCCCCGCGCTGGATACGCTCAACTCATGAGCCAGTACTTCGAAGCGGACGGCCGGACGCTGTGGAACCCGGCCACGCGAGTGGCGCGGCTCTTCGTCGCCGCGGCGGGCACGTTCGTGCCGTACCTGGACAGGCGGCCGCACGGCATCGGCCCGGAAACCGCCGACGAGTACGAGATCGACCTGCCGGTGTACGGCGCCTTCGTGAACGCCCTGGTGGACCGGCGCCTGCGCACCAGTCACCCGGTGAGCGGCGCACTGCTCGACGGCTTCCTGCCCACGGCGATCGTCCTCGCCCGGCACGGCGGCATCCGCCTCACCGGCCTGGAAGCGCCGCCCGCGGACCGGCCCTGGGGCGCGTACGCCGCCGGCCGCCTGGAGGAGGCGGCCCGTGACGTCGCCTGGTCGCTCCCCGACTGAGGGGCCGTACACCGTCCGCACCGGCATCCGTAGAGTCGGACCATGCCGAATCTGACCCTGGCCCAGGTGGAGGCCGTCGCCCGGGCCGCACACGCGAAGCAGACCGACAAGGCCGGCCGCCCGTACGCCGAGCACCTCGCCGCCGTCGCCGAGGGCGTCCGTACGCGGGGCGGCTCCGAGGACCAGATCGCCGCCGCCTGGCTGCACGACGCTGTGGAGGACGACGCCCTGCCGGCGGACTGGCTCGCGGCGGCCGAACTGCCGCAGGCCACCAAGGACATGGTGCTCGCGGTGACCAAGCGCCCGGGGGAGGACCTGCGCGCGTACACGCGGCGCATCCTCGCGACACCGGGCGCGCTCCTGGTCAAGGAAGCGGACCTCGCACACAACGCGGACCCCGGCCGTCTCGCCGTACTCGACGAGGCGACCAGGGTCCGGCTCACGCTCAAATACGCGGAGGTACACCGTCTCCTGGGACTGGAACCCGGGCCCGCTGCTCCCTAGGAGGCCTTGGCCAGAGAGCGGCGCTCGCGCTGCCTGGCGTTTTCCACCGGGTCGCGGCGGAACGCCCACTTCATCTCCGGCTCCATCGCCCAGCGGAACATCCGCCGCACGAACGGGGTGCACAGCAGCGTGACCGCGACGGCGATCGCGACGGTCACGAGGATCTCGCCGAGCGGAGTGGCGAGCCACGGGTACGTCTCGAACAGCTCCGCGTAGCTCGCTCCCTTCACCAGGAAGCCGTGCAGCAGGTAACCGCCCAGCGTGCCCGCTCCGAGCACGGTGAACCACATCGTGCGGCCCGGAACCCAGGCCAGGAAGCAGGCCGTCAGGACCAGCGAGCAGCCGAAGAGGGCGAAGGTCATGACGACCCCGGCCCACCACGGAGCGCCGATCTGCTGCGAGGCGCTGCTGTGGTAGAACCACCCGAGCCCGATGCGGGGGGCGGCCCAGTACGCGAAGAGCACCGTGCACAGCACGACGGGAAGGGCCAGCAGCCGGACCTCGCGGCGGCGCACCATCCGGAAGTGCTCCGGCTTCAGCAGCAGACCCAGCACGAAGTACGGCAGGAACTGCAGTACGCGCTGGAGGTTGAGGTCGTCTCCGATGTTGGGGGTCACGGAGGCGAGTACGGCGATGGCGAGCGCGACCGGCAGGGGATGGCGGATGGACTGCCAGAGCGGTGTCGTCAGCCGCCAGACGAACAGGGCGATCAGGAACCAGGTGAGATACCAGGGGTCGAGCAGGCTGATGGACTGGTCGGGGTCGTCGGCCCAGCGCTTGAACAGCGTATAAGCGGTCTCAAAGATCACGTACGGCACGGCGACGCCGGTGATCAGGCGCTGGATCTTCTTGGGGCTCAGGTCGAAGCCGCGCGAGAAGTAGCCGGAGATGATGATGAAGGCCGGCATGTGGAAGCTGTAGACGACCATGTACAGCGCGCGGGTGGCGCGGCTGCCGTCCATCACGGGCTCCCACATGTGCGCCATCGCCACGAAGACGATCGCCAGGTACTTGGCGTTGTCGAAGAACGCGTCGCGCTGCTTCGGTGCGGGGGCGGCGGCCGGGGCGGGGACGGGGGCGGGGACGGTGGTCGCGGCGGTCCGGGCGGGCGGTGTTTCGGGCTCCTGCTCCCGGGCCGGGGGGAGCGGGGCCCTCTGATATCCGTGCGGAGCGTGAAACATCTGAGGCACCCTAGCGTCGCCGGATCGATTTCGTAAAACCTTGTTCTCAGCTCTCTCCAATTGATGCGAGTACCCCGTGGACAGGGAAGTCGACATAGTGATGGCCGTTTATGACGCGGCTCACATCTACACCCCCGTATGGGGTAACTCATCCCGATTAAATGGTGCATACCGCCAGCGGGAGACTCTGGTGATATGTCCTGTTCATTACGTCTTTGTCGGCCACAGGTGTGTGGGCGTCCACGCAATTCGAATTTCCTGCGAACGTGATGTGTGGATAGCGAAACGATCATGCCTATTAACTCGCGTGCGGGGCAGATCAATTCCGCGGCGCGCATGTGCGGCGCCCGCGCCCCGGGGTGTACGCCGGGCCTCCCGACGGCGCGTACCGGTCGCCGACGTTGCGTCACCCGACAACCACCAGTGGTGAGTTGGTGGCACGATGGTGCCTGCGGGAGTGCGCTGGGCCGTGCGCTCCCGGGCCGGCAAGGCGGACCGACCAAGGGTGTGATCAGTTGTGGCCATTTCACTGTCTGTGGTGCTTCTGTTGGCGATCGTCCTGGTGGTGTTGATCCGCGGGGGCTCGATCAAGGCGGGACCGGCGGTGGTGGCCGTGCTGTTCGGCTTCTTCCTCGCGTCCACCGGGATGGCGCCTTCGATCAACCGCTTCCTGAATTCGATAGCGGAGACCATCAACCAGATCAGCTTCTGAGCGGCGGGCGCGGACGGCCGGCGCAGATGGAAGGCACGGCTCCGGAAACGCCACCGGCCCGGCTCGGTGACGTATCACCGAAGCCGGGCCGGAGGCCGTGGAGCGGGCGACGGGAATCGAACCCGCGTAGCTAGTTTGGAAGACTAGGGCTCTACCATTGAGCTACGCCCGCACATACGCACCGCAGGGTCACGTGACCGCGGCACGAAGAGCATCGTAGCGGGTTCCCGGCGGTCGGTGCACACCCGATGCGCCCCTCGTAAAGCGGCGGCCGTACGGTCCGCGGGCATGTACCCTACGTGTCGCACCGACGGGGTGTGGCGCAGCTTGGTAGCGCGTCCGCTTTGGGAGCGGAAGGTCGTCGGTTCGAATCCGGCCACCCCGACCATTCACCAGCACCAGATGCGTGATCCCGCGCGGTCCCGACCAAGATCGCATTGTGGGAGTCTTCCTGCTTGCCGTTACTATGCAGACTCGTGCCCGTGTGTCTGATGTGCCGGGCTCGATCGGCGAAGCCGCCTCCCGCGCGGCCCAGCAGAACCCCAGAAGTCAGCCCCCAAGGAGACCGAACCGTGAAGAGCGCCGTGGAGACCCTGAACCCGACCCGGGTTCGGCTCAGCATTGAGGTGCCCTTCGAGGAGCTCAAGGACAGCCTCGACGCGGCGTACAAGAAGATCAACCAGCAGGTCACGGTGAAGGGCTTCCGTAAGGGCAAGATCCCGAACCGAGTCATCGACCAGCGGTTCGGCCGTGGTGCTGTGCTGGAGGAGGCCGTCAACGACGCCCTTCCGAAGTTCTACACCGAGGCTGTCAACGAGGGTGAGCTGAACGTTCTCGGCCAGCCCGAGGTCGACATCACCGAGCTGAAGGACGGCGAGCTGCTGTCCTTCACCGCCGAGGTCGACATCCGCCCGACGATCGAGATCCCGGACTACTCCGGCATCGAGGTCGAGGTCGACGCGGTCGAGGTCAAGGACGAGGACGTCGACAAGGCCGTGGAGGAGCTGCGCGCGCGCTTCGCCTCCACCAATCCGGTCGAGCGCGCCGCCGCCGACGGTGACGTCGTGACGATCGACCTCGAGGCCAAGGTCGACGGCGAGGTCCTCGAGGACGGCGTGGCCGAGGGTGTCTCGTACACCATCGGTTCCGGCGAACTCCTCGACGGCATCGACGAGGCCGTGACCGGCCTGGAGGCCGGTGGCGAGGCCACCTTCGCCTCCTCGCTCAAGGGCGGCAGCGCCGAGGGCAAGGAGGCCGAGGTCACCGTCAAGGTCACCGCGGTCGCCGCCCGCGAGCTGCCCGAGCTGGACGACGACTTCGCGCAGATGGCCAGCGAGTTCGACACACTTGACGAGCTCAAGGCCGACAGCCGCAAGCGCCTCGAGAACATGAAGCAGTACGACCAGGCCACGCAGGCCCAGGAGCGTGTCCTGGAGAAGCTGCTGGAGCTGGTCGAGGTCCCGATCCCCGAGAAGCTGCTCGAGGACGAGGTCAAGACCCGCAAGCACAACCTGGAGCACCACCAGCTCGGCCAGATGGGCCTGGACATCGAGAAGTACCTCGAGATCCAGGGCAAGACGGCCGAGGAGTTCGACGCCGAGCTGCGCGAGCAGGCGGTCAAGGGCATCAAGACGCAGTTCGTCCTCGACGAGCTCGTCAACAAGGAGAAGCTGAACGTCAACCAGGAGGAGCTCACCGAGCACCTCATGCGGCGCGCGCAGTCCTCCGGCATGAGCCCCGACCAGTTCGCTCAGGCCGTCGTCGAGGGTGGCCAGGTGCCGATGCTCGTCGGCGAGGTCGCCCGCGGCAAGGCGCTCGCTGTCGTCGTCGAGGCCGCCAAGGTCACCGACACGAACGGTGACGCCGTCGAGCTCGAGGACGACGAGGACGAGGCCGCCGAGGCGTCCTCCGAGGCCGAGTCCGCGGACGAGACCGAGGAGAAGCCCGCCGAGGCCTGAGCCTCGACCGCTTCGCTCTGATCTGCTGCGACGGGCCCGGACGCATCACGCGTCCGGGCCCGTCGTCGTACGGAGTTGCGGGCCCCTACCTTGCGCTCCCAGCGAACAGTTCGGGAAGCGGGATGGCGTTGTCCTACCTGCGCGTTAGGGTCCATGAAGAGGAGAGTGGGGAGTCCCCGCCCTCCGGTACGAAGACGCTGAGACGGCCGATGCCGTCAGAGACGAGCAGGTGTATACGTGACGAATCTGATGCCGTACGCCGCGGGTGAGCCGTCCATCGGTGGAGGCCTCGGCGACCAGGTCTACAACCGGCTGCTCGGCGAGCGGATCATCTTCCTCGGCCAGCAGGTCGACGATGACATCGCCAACAAGATCACAGCGCAGTTGCTCCTCCTTGCGGCCGATCCGGACAAGGACATTTACCTCTACATCAACAGCCCCGGCGGCTCGGTGACGGCGGGCATGGCGGTCTACGACACCATGCAGTACATCCCGAACGACGTCGTCACCATCGGCATGGGCCTCGCGGCCTCGATGGGCCAGTTCCTGCTGACCGGTGGCACCGCGGGCAAGCGCTTCGCGCTTCCCAACACCGACATCCTGATGCACCAGGGCTCGGCCGGCCTCGGGGGCACCGCCTCGGACATCAAGATCCAGGCCGAGCAGCTGCTGCGTACGAAGAAGCGCATGGCGGAGATCACCGCCCGGCACTCCGGCCAGACCGTCGAGACGATCATCCGTGACGGTGACCGCGACCGCTGGTACTCGGCGGAGGAAGCCGTGGAGTACGGCCTCATCGACGAGATCATCAGCTCCGCCTCGGGCGTTCCGGGCGGCGGCGGTACCGGGGCCTGATCCCCGCAGCCGAGCCACCCCAGCCCACCGAACGCCACCAGGATGGTGAAAACCCACATGAACGACTTCTCCGCGAGCGGCCTCTACACCGGCCCGCAGGTGGACAACCGCTACATCGTGCCGCGCTTCGTCGAGCGCACCTCGCAGGGCGTGCGTGAGTACGACCCGTACGCGAAGCTCTTCGAGGAGCGCGTGATCTTCCTCGGTGTGCAGATCGACGACGCCTCGGCCAACGACGTCATGGCGCAGCTGCTGTGCCTGGAGTCGATGGACCCGGACCGCGACATCTCGATCTACATCAACAGCCCCGGCGGCTCGTTCACGGCCCTCACGGCCATCTACGACACGATGCAGTTCGTGAAGCCGGACATCCAGACGGTCTGCATGGGCCAGGCGGCCTCCGCCGCCGCCGTCCTGCTCGCCGCCGGCACGCCGGGCAAGCGCATGGCGCTGCCGAACGCGCGCGTGCTGATCCACCAGCCGTCCTCGCAGACGGGCCGCGAGCAGCTCTCCGACCTGGAGATCGCCGCTCAGGAGATCCTCCGGATGCGCTCGCAGCTGGAGGAAATGCTCGCGAAGCACTCCACCACGCCGATCGAGAAGATCCGCGACGACATCGAGCGCGACAAGATCCTGACCGCTGAGGACTCTCTTGCGTACGGTCTGATCGACCAGATCGTGTCCACCCGCAAGAACGCGCCAGTGGGCGCCTGACGCGTGACAGCCCACCCCTTGGCACCGTGCACGTCAATGTGAACCGTGCCAAGGGGGGCCCGAACGGGGGGCCAGGCAAGGTACCGTCGGATATGAGGCACCAGGAGACGCTGAACGTGGCGTCTCCCAGGCGAAGGGGAAGCACCTCGTGGCACGCATCGGTGATGGCGGCGACCTGCTCAAGTGCTCGTTCTGTGGCAAGAGCCAGAAGCAGGTGAAGAAGCTCATCGCAGGACCCGGTGTGTACATCTGCGACGAGTGCATCGACCTCTGCAACGAGATCATCGAGGAGGAGCTCGCAGAGACCTCCGAGGTGCGGTGGGAGGAACTCCCCAAGCCGCGGGAGATCTACGAGTTCCTCGAGGGGTACGTAGTCGGCCAGGAGCCCGCCAAGAAGGCGCTCTCGGTGGCGGTCTACAACCACTACAAGCGCGTGCAGGCCGGCGAGAACGCGGGCAGCGGCTCGGGCCGCGACGACGCGATCGAACTGGCCAAGTCCAACATCCTCCTGCTGGGCCCGACAGGCTCCGGCAAGACGCTGCTGGCGCAGACGCTCGCGCGCATGCTGAACGTCCCGTTCGCGATTGCCGACGCGACGGCGCTGACGGAAGCCGGGTATGTCGGCGAGGACGTCGAGAACATCCTGCTGAAGCTGATCCAGGCGGCCGACTACGACGTCAAGAAGGCCGAGACCGGGATCATCTACATCGACGAGATCGACAAGGTCGCCCGAAAGAGCGAGAACCCGTCGATCACGCGCGACGTATCGGGTGAAGGTGTCCAGCAGGCCCTCCTCAAGATCCTTGAGGGCACGACGGCCTCGGTGCCGCCGCAGGGCGGCCGCAAGCACCCGCACCAGGAATTCATCCAGATCGACACGACGAACGTGCTCTTCATCGTGGGCGGCGCGTTCGCCGGCCTCGAGAAGATCATCGAGTCGCGTGCGGGCGCGAAGGGCATCGGCTTCGGTGCGACGATCCGCTCGAAGCGGGAGATCGAGGCGAGCGACCAGTTCCAGGAGGTCATGCCGGAGGACCTGGTGAAGTTCGGGATGATCCCGGAGTTCATCGGCCGTCTCCCCGTCCTGACCTCGGTCCACAACCTGGACCGCGAGGCGCTCCTCCAGATCCTGGTCGAGCCGCGCAACGCGCTGGTGAAGCAGTACGAGCGACTCTTCGAACTCGACGGCGTGGAGCTGGAGTTCGAGCGCGAGGCGCTGGAAGCGATCGCGGACCAGGCGATCCTCCGCCAGACGGGCGCGCGCGGTCTGCGCGCCATCATGGAGGAGGTCCTGATGTCGGTGATGTACGAGGTCCCGTCCCGCAAGGACGTGGCCCGGGTCGTCATCACGGCGGACGTGGTCCACAACAACGTGAACCCGACACTGGTCCCGCGCGAGCCGCGCATCATCAAGAACGACGGCCGCCACGAGAAGTCCGCGTAGCGGTCCGGTACGTACGCCGAAGGGGCGCCCCGCCAGTCCAACTGGCCGGGCGCCCCTTCGCTTTGGTGCGTGCTGTGCAGGCTACGCCTTGGCGCGGGACGTGTTGTAGAGCTTGGCGGTCAGGGCCGCGAGCTCTTCCTGGGACGCGCCCTTTCCGCCGACGGCGAGCGAGGCGATGTCGAGGAGGTTCCCACCGCCCAGGGTTCCGTAGTCGGCCCAGGCGCAGGCCGGGAACTCCATCTCCTTGGGCCCCTTGGCGAGGCTGCCGTCGCCGTTCGGGTTCGTGATCTTGAAGTTCTGGCACTTCATGAGGGCGCCCTCGAAGCCTTCGGGCTCAACCGACTCGGCGCTTCCGGCGGCCTGGATCTGCACACCCGCGCCCATGCCTTCGCCCTTCGCGACGCTCGCAAGGTAGTTGTCGAGGGCCTGCTCCGGGTCGGCGATCTCTCCCCAGAGGCCGAAGAAGGACAACTGGCGGCCCTTCAGGGGGTCGTCACCGGTCTTGTACGCGGCATTCGTCGACTGGGGGCCCTTGACCCCGATGGCCTCGATCCTCGCCTTCTCCTTCTCGGGCAAGGTGGACGGGCTGCCGCTTCCCGGGGCCTTGTTGAACTCACCCACGACTGCCGGGGGAACGATCTTGTACCCCTTGGTGTCGTCGGCGACGTCGCCGTTGCCGCCCCCGCCCTGCGTCAGGAAGTACACGCCGCCCGCGATGACAGCCAGCACCACGACCAGCACGCCCACGATCAGGCCGGTCTTCTTCTTCGGCGCGCCCGGCGGGGGCGGGACCATGCCGCCCGGGTACTGGGGCTGCTGCCCGTAGGGGCCCGGGTGCTGGGGCTGGCCGTACGGAGGCTGCTGGCCGTACGGGGGCTGCTGCTGGCCTTGCTGCGGGTAGCCGTAACCCTGGGGCGGCGGGGCCTGCTGGGGGTAGCCGTAGCCGGGCTGGCCCTGCGGGGGCTGCTGGCCGTACGGGTTCGGCTGGCCTTGCGGCGGCTGCTGGCCGTAAGGACCGGGCTGCTGCCCGCCGTACGGACCCGGCTGGTTGTAGCTCATGGACTGGGTTCCCCTCCAGATACTTATGCGTTACGAACATCCTGGCGGAACCACCGGCATCCCGGGTCGGCGGGGCCCTCACCGTTACCAAGAATCCGGTTTCGGTACGGGGCTGTGACGCCCGTAAACTGAGCCCGTGACCGAGAACTCTCAGCAGCAGCCAGCAGCCCCCGCCCCCGAACTGCCGACCCAGTACGCGCCGGCCGAGGTAGAGGGGAAGCTGTACGAGCGCTGGGTAGAACGCGGTTACTTCGAAGCGGACGAGAAGAGCGGCAAGGAGCCGTACACCATCGTCATCCCGCCGCCGAACGTCACGGGATCGCTCCACCTCGGGCACGCCTTCGAGCACACGCTGATCGACGCCCTCACCCGCCGCAAGCGCATGCAGGGTTACGAGACCCTGTGGCAGCCGGGCATGGACCACGCCGGCATCGCCACCCAGAACGTCGTCGAGCGCGAGCTCGCCAAGGAGGGCAAGTCCCGCCACGACCTGGGGCGCGAGGCGTTCGTCGAGCGCGTCTGGCAGTGGAAGGCCGAGTCCGGCGGCCAGATCTCGGGGCAGATGAAGCGCCTCGGTGACGGTGTCGCGTGGTCGCGCGAGCGGTTCACCATGGACGAGGGGCTGTCCAGGGCCGTCCAGACGATCTTCAAGAAGCTGTACGACGACGAGCTGATCTACCGCGCCGAGCGCATCATCAACTGGTGCCCGCGCTGTCTGACGGCCATCTCCGACATCGAGGTCGAGTACCAGGACGACGACGGCGAGCTCGTCTCCATCCGGTACGGCTCCGGGGACGCCGAGATCGTCGTCGCGACGACCCGCGCCGAGACGATGCTCGGTGACACGGCCGTCGCCGTCCACCCCGACGACGAGCGGTACGCGCACCTCGTCGGCACCGAGATCGAGCTGCCGCTCACCGGCCGCCGCATCCCGGTCGTCGCCGATGAGCACGTCGACCCCGCTTTCGGCACGGGCGCCGTCAAGGTGACGCCCGCCCACGACCCGAACGACTTCGAGATCGGCCAGCGCCACAACCTGCCGAACCTCGCCGTCATGGACGAGCGTGCGGTCATCACCGCCCACGGCCCCTTCCAGGGCCTCGACCGGCTGGAGGCCCGCAGCGCCATCGTCGCCGCCCTGCGTGCCGAGGGCCGGATCGTCGCCGAGAAGCGTCCGTACGTCCACTCCGTCGGGCACTGCTCGCGCTGCAAGACGACCATCGAGCCGCGCCTGTCCCTCCAGTGGTGGGTCAAGGTCGGCCCGCTGGCCAAGGAGGCCGGCGACGCGGTCCGCGACGGGCGGGTCAAGATCCACCCGAAGGAGATGGAGCCCCGCTACTTCGGCTGGGTCGACAACCTCCACGACTGGTGCATCTCGCGTCAGCTGTGGTGGGGTCACCGGATCCCCGTCTGGTACGGCCCGAACGGCGAGGTCGTCTGCGTCGGACCCGACGACGAGGCGCCGACCGGGGACGGCTGGCACCAGGACACCGACGTCCTGGACACCTGGTTCTCCTCCGGTCTGTGGCCGTTCTCCACGCTCGGCTGGCCCGAACAGACCCCGAGCGTCGAGAAGTTCTACCCGAACTCGGTCCTGGTCACGGGCTACGACATCCTCTTCTTCTGGGTCGCCCGGATGATGATGTTCGGCATCTACGCGATGGACGGCACCCCGCCGTTCCACACCATCGCCCTGCACGGCATGGTCCGCGACCAGTTCGGCAAGAAGATGTCGAAGTCCTTCGGCAACGCGGTCAACCCGCTGGACTGGATGGACGAGTACGGCTCCGACGCGGTCCGCTTCACCCTGGCGCGCGGCGCCAACCCGGGCGTCGACGTCCCGATCGGCGAGGACTGGGTCCAGGGCTCCCGCAACTTCGCCAACAAGATCTGGAACGCCACCCGTTTCGCGCTGATGAACGGCGCGACGGTCGAAGGTGAACTGCCCCCGGCCGAGCAGATGTCGGCGACCGACCGGTGGATCCTGTCGCGACTGAACGCCACCGTGGCCGAGGTCGACGCGTACTACGAGGACTACCAGTTCGCGAAGCTCTCGGACTCGCTCTTCCACTTCGCGTGGGACGAGGTCTTCGACTGGTACGTCGAGCTGTCCAAGACCACCTTCTTCGCGGGCGGCGAGCCGGCCAAGGTCTCCGCCCGTGTCCTGGGCGAGGTCCTCGACGTCATGCTGCGCCTGCTCCACCCGGTCGTCCCCTTCGTCACCGAGACGCTGTGGACCACGCTCACCGGCAAGGAGTCGCTCGTCATCGCGGACTGGCCCAACGACTCGGGCTTCCGCGACGCCGAGGCGGAGAAGGAGATCGGGTTCGTCCAGCAGGTCGTCACCGAGGTCCGCCGGTTCCGCTCCGATCAGGGCCTCCAGTCCGGCCAGAAGGTCCCCGCCCGGCTGGCCCTGGACGGGACGGCGCTGGCGCCGCACGAGGCGGCCATCCGCCAGGTGCTGCGCCTCCAGCCGGCCGGTGACGACTTCCACGCCACCGCGTCCCTGCCGGTCGCGGGCGCCAGGGTCGAGCTCGACCTGTCGGGCACGATCGACGTCGAGGCGGAGCGCAAGCGCCTGGCGAAGGACCTCGCGGCCGCAGAGAAGGAGAAGGCCCAGGCGAACGGCAAGCTCGGGAACGAGGCGTTCCTGGCCAAGGCCCCGGACAACGTCGTCGACAAGATCCGCGGGCGGCTCTCCAAGGCCGAGGCCGACATCGAGCGCATCACCGCGCAGCTCGGAGCCCTGCCGGAGAAGTAGGGACTGGTACGACGTCCGAGGAGGGCCCCCGCGCGAGCCGCGCGGGGGCCCTCCTCGTACGTACGGGACAGGCGCCCGCTGCTACCAGTCGGCCAGGAACTCCTCCAGCGCGTCGAAGTTCTCGACGCACTTGCCCGCTCCCAGCGCCACGCAGTCCAGCGGGTCGTCCGCCACGAACACCGGTATCCCGGCGCCCGCCGCGATCCGCAGGTCCAGACCCGGCAGCAGCGCCCCGCCGCCCGTGAGCACGATGCCGTGCTCCATCACGTCGTCGGCCAGCTCCGGCGGGCACTCCTCCAGCGTCGACTTCACGGCGGACACCATCGCTTCGCACGACTCGTCGAGCGCCGCCCGCACCTCGGCCGCGCTCAGCTCCAGGGTGTGCGGCAGCCCCCCGGGGGCCTTCTCCCGCCCGCCCACGGGGAACGTGCGGTGTTCCAGGTCCGGGTCGTCCGGCACCGGCCATGCCGAGCCGATGGCGAGCTTCACGGCCTCGGCCGTCCGCTCCCCTATGAGCAGCCCGTGCTCCTTGCGCACATGGTCGGCGATCGCCGCGTCCAGCCGGTCGCCGCCCACACGCAGCGACCACGCCGCGACGATGCCGCCCAGTGAGATCACGGCGACCTCGGTGGTGCCGCCACCGACGTCGACCACCATCGAACCGTGCGCCTTGGACACCGGCAGCCCGGCGCCCATCGCCGCGGCCATCGGCTCGTCGACCAGATGCACCGTGCCGGCACCCACGCGCTCGGCCGCCTGGACGAGCGCGCGCTGCTCGACCGGAGTAATTCCGCTCGGTACGCACAGGACCATTCGGGTGCGGGGCTTGCGGCCGGGCACGGCCTTGCGCACGAAGTGCCGGATCATTTCCTCGGCGGCCGCGTAGTCACTGATCACGCCGCCCTTGAGCGGGCGGATCGCCGTGATCGAACCCGGCGTCCGGCCGATGGTGTCCCTGGCCTCGCGGCCGACCGCGAGGGCCGTGCCGGACCTGGCCTGCACTGCCACCACGGAAGGCTCGTTGAGGACGATGCCTTTGCCCCGGGCGTAGACGATGGTGTTCGCCGTTCCCAGGTCTATACCGATGTCCTTGGCCGTGTCACCCATCTGGAGAAACCTCCGATCGCGGTTTCCCCAGGCTGGCACGACATCGCCGGATCCGCCGCCGCAGAGCGTCCGAAGGGCGGCTCGCAGGTCCTGGCGGGGCGCTGTCTCCGGTGCTCCGTAGACTGGTCCCGTGAGCCAGCTCCCCCCGCACGATGACAGCGACACCCCCGATGCCTTCGAAGAGATCGTCGAGGCCGAGACCGGCCGCGACCCGGACCTGGCGGTGATCGAGGCAGGCAGCCGCACCCTGCGCACCCAAGGCACCCCGCGCCAGGGCGACGACGCCGCCGGGCGCCCGCAGGACCCGGAGGTGGACAAGGCGCTGCGTGCCGTCGAGCAGGAGCTCCTGGGCCGCTGGCCGGAGACCAAGCTCGACCCGTCGCTGGTCCGGATGGCCGCGCTGATGGACGTCCTGGGCGAGCCCCAGCGCGCGTACCCCTCGGTCCACATCACCGGGACCAACGGCAAGACCAGTACGGCCCGCATGATCGAGGCCCTGTTCGGCGCCTTCGAGCTGCGCACCGGGCGGTACACCAGCCCGCACGTGCAGTCGATCACCGAGCGCATCAGCCTCGACGGCTCCCCGATCGACCCCGAGCGCTTCATCGAGACGTACAAGGACATCCAGCCGTACGTCGAGATGACCGACGGCATGCAGGAGCACCGCCTGTCGTTCTTCGAGACGCTGACGGGCATGGCGTACGCCGCGTTCGCCGACGCGCCCGTCGATGTGGCGGTCGTCGAGGTCGGCATGGGCGGCAGCTGGGACGCGACGAACGTGATCGACGCGTCCGTCGCCGTCGTCACGCCCATCGACCTGGACCACACCGACCGGCTCGGCGCCACGCCCGGTGAGATCGCGGTCGAGAAGGCCGGGATCATCAAGCAGGGCGCCACGGTCATCCTGGCCCAGCAGCCGGTCGACGCGGCGCAGGTGATGCTGAAGAAGGCCGTCGAGGTCGACGCCACGGTGGCCCGTGAGGGCATGGAGTTCGGTGTCGTCTCCCGCGAGGTCGCGGTCGGCGGCCAGCTCATCACCCTGCGCGGACTCGGCGGCGAGTACGAGGAGATCTTCCTTCCGCTGCACGGCGCGCACCAGGCACACAACGCGGCGGTGGCCCTGGCGGCCGTGGAGGCGTTCTTCGGGATCGGCGCGGAGCACGCGCGCACGCTGGACAACGAAACGGTCCGCAAGGCGTTCGCCTCGGTCACCTCGCCGGGCCGCCTGGAGGTCGTACGCCGCAGCCCCACCGTCGTGCTGGACGCGGCGCACAACCCGGCGGGCGCGCGGGCGGCGGCGGAGGCCGTCACCGAGGCGTTCAGCTTCAGCCGGCTGATCGGGGTCGTGGGGACGAGCGGCGACAAGGATGTGCGGGGCGTGCTCGAAGCCTTCGAGCCGGTCTTCGCCGAGGTGGTCGTCACCCGTAACTCCACATCCCGCGCGATGGACGTCGACGAGTTGGCGGCCATCGCCGTCGAGGTCTTCGGCGACGACCGGGTCCAGGTCGAGCCGCGTCTCGACGACGCGCTGGAGGCCGCCATCACGCTCGCCGAGGAAGAGGGCGAGTTCGCGGGCGGTGGCGTCCTGGTGACCGGTTCCGTGATCACGGTCGGCGAGGCCCGGCTGCTTCTGGGGAGGGGCTGAATCCCGTGCGTGTGCTCTGTGCGTCCACTCTGATCAGTGAGTTCTTCGTGGTGGCCTTCGCCGGCCTCGTCGCGATGAAGTCCGACGACCTGTCGACGACCGCGGTCTGGACGGTGTGCGGCATCGCGATGCTGCTGTCCGTGCTGCTCTGCGGGATGCTCGGCCGTCCGGGTGGTGTGCAGCTCGGCTGGGCGCTCCAGATCGGGCTGATCGCGAGCGGTTTCGTGGTCCCGGCGATGTTCTTCCTCGGCGTGGTCTTCGCGGGCCTGTGGTGGGCGTCGATCCACTACGGCCGCAAGATCGACGAGGCCAAGGCGCGCTGGGCGGCGCAGGCGGAGGCGCAGGAGACGCAGGCCCCGGCGCAGTAGGGGCCGCTGTCGTCAGTGCCGGGTGCGGTCCCTGCGGCGTGTCCTTGTAGCCTCAGGGCATTGCATCCGCTATGCCCGCAAGGAGCCGTACATGACTCAGCGCACTCTCGTCCTTCTCAAGCCGGACGCGGTCCGGCGTGGGCTGATCGGCGAGGTCGTCGGCCGCATCGAGCGCAAGGCCGGCTGGAAGATCACCGCGCTGGAGATGCGCAGCCTCGACCACGAGACGCTGGAGCAGCACTACGGCGAGCACAAGGGCCGCCCCTTCTACGAGCCGCTGGTCGAGTTCATGTCCTCCGGTCCGGTCGTCGCGCTGGTGGTCGAAGGCGAGCGCGTCATCGAGGGTGTACGCCAGTTGGCGGGTCCGACTGACCCGATCGCGGCAGCTCCTGGCTCCATCCGTGGCGACTTCGGGACCATCGTCCGGGAGAATCTCATCCACGCCTCGGACTCCGAGGGGTCCGCAGAGCGAGAGCTGAAGCTTTTTTTCCCCGGCATTTCCTGACATAACGTCAGCCAAATAGAGGTCATGGCCTGGGGCGACCGAAGTAATTCGGCCGCCCCCCGGCATATGCGGGACGATGCGGGGAACGCATCCCTCCGACACGACGTCACCATTACTGGGACGGGTACGTGTTCCACTCACAATGGCGAAGGACCCTCGCGCCGCTTCCGTGCAGGCGGCACTACGATGGAAACCTCCACGCCCGCACCACCCACTTCGCCGTCCTAAAAGCCAACCGCTCCACTTGGGAAGGCCCGACGCATCCTCATGGGGAACAAGGGGAACTCAATGTCGTTCATCGGCCGTGACATGGCTGTCGACCTCGGGACCGCCAACACGCTGGTGTACGTCAGGGGTAAAGGCATCGTGCTCAACGAGCCCTCCGTCGTCGCCATCAACACCAACACGGGCGGCATCCTCGCCGTTGGTTCCGAGGCGAAGAAGATGATCGGCCGGACGCCGGGCAACATCGTTGCCGTCCGGCCGCTGAAGGACGGCGTCATCGCCGACTTCGAGATCACCGAGCGGATGCTCCGCTACTTCATCCTGAAGATCCACAAGCGCCGTTACCTGGCTCGCCCCCGGGTCGTCGTCTGTGTGCCCTCCGGCATCACCGGCGTCGAGCGACGTGCCGTCATCGAGGCGTCCACACAGGCCGGCGCACGCCAGGTGCACATCATCGAGGAGCCCATGGCCGCGGCCATCGGCTCGGGCCTGCCCGTCCACGAGGCCACTGGCAACATGGTCGTGGACATCGGTGGCGGCACCACCGAGGTCGCCGTCATCTCGCTCGGAGGAATCGTCACGGCACAGTCGATCCGGGTCGCCGGCGACGAGCTGGACAGCTCGATCATCCAGCACATCAAGAAGGAGTACTCCCTCCTGCTCGGTGAGCGCACCGCCGAACAGATCAAGATCACGATCGGCTCGGCGTTCGACCTCGAGAAGGACGAGCACACCGAGATCCGCGGCCGTGACCTCGTCTCCGGGCTGCCGAAGACCGTCGTCATCTCGGCGGCCGAGGTCCGCAAGGCCATCGAGGAGCCGGTCAACGCCATCGTCGACGCCGTGAAGACGACGCTCGACAAGTGCCCGCCCGAGCTCTCCGGTGACGTCATGGACCGCGGCATCGTCCTCACCGGTGGCGGCGCCCTGCTGCGCGGTCTCGACGAGCGCCTGCGCCGGGAGACCGGCATGCCCATCCACATCGCCGAGGACCCGCTCGACTCCGTCGCGCTCGGAGCGGGCAAGTGCGTCGAGGAGTTCGAGGCACTCCAGCAGGTACTGGACGCCCAGCCCCGCAGATGAGCCGACCTGACGAATCCGCCGTACGAGGCCTTCCCTCTCGTGCGGCGGATCGTTGATATACAGACACAAGAATTCCGACGAGGAAGGCACGGCCGCCGCACGTGAGGGACACACGAGAGAGTCGGCTGCTCCTGGTGCTGCTGATCGCCATCGCATTCGCGCTGATCACGGTGGACATCCGTGGCGGCGAGGATTCGCCGGTCGACGGCGCCAGGCGGGCCGCCGCCACCGTCTTCGGACCGGTGGAGAACGGGGTCGCCGCAGCCGTCGACCCGATCGGCAACGCCGTGGGAGCCGTTCGGGACTCCGGTGAGCGGCACGACCGCCTCACCGTCCTCGAGCGCGAGAACGCCGCACTCAAGCAGAAGCTCGGCAGCGACGACCGCAACCGCAGTGGCGTACGCCAGCTCGACAAGATGCTCAAGCGGGCGGGTGCCGGCCAGTACGGCATCAAGGGCGCCGAAGTCATCGCGATAGGAGCGGCCCAGGGATTCTCCTGGACCGTCACCATCGACTCCGGCAGCAATGACGGCATCAAGCGCGACATGACGGTGCTCAACGGCGACGGACTCGTCGGCCGCGTCACCACCGTCGGACCGAACACCGCGACCGTACTGCTCGCCAACGACCCGGACTTCACCGTCGGCACCCGCCTGGAGAAGACCGACGAGCTCGGCTTCGCCACCGGCCAGGGGGACCGCGCGCTGCGCGTACAGATGCTCAACGGCAAGGCCAAGGTCAAGGCGGGCGACCGGCTCGTCACCTTCGGCTCGGAGGCCGCCAAGCCGTTCGTGCCCGGCGTCCCGGTCGGCCGGGTCGTTCGCGTCGACCCCTCCGGCGGCGACCTCACCCGTACCGTCTACGTCCGCCCGTACGTCGGCTTCACCAAGCTCGACATCGTCGGCGTCGTCGTCCAGGCGCCGCGCAAGGACCCGCGCGACATGGTCCTGCCGCCCAAGCCCGCGGGCCCCAGGCCCACGCCCACGGTCACCGTCACGGTCACCCCCTCCGGGCCTCCCGCCGACGGCACCGTGGCCGCCGACGGCACCGAGTAGGAGCTGAACCTCATGCGCTTCAACCGGATCCTGCTCTCCACCACGCTGGTGGTCGTCGCCCTGGTCGTCCAGGTCACCGTTCTCGCCCGGCTCCAACTCCCCGGCGCCGTACCCGACGTGATGCTCCTGACCGTCCTCGGCCTCGCCTTCGTGTACGGCAGCACGAGCGGCGCCCTCATCGGGTTCGGTGCCGGCCTCCTCGCCGACCTCGCCCCGCCCGCCGACCACGCGGCCGGCCGCTACGCGCTCGTCCTGTGCGTCATCGGCTACCTCGCCGGACTCGCGAAGCCGGACACCGGCCAGCTCAGGTCCGCGACCGCCCCGATGGTCGCGGTCGTCGTCGCCGCCATCGGCTCCACCCTCCTGTACGCGGGAGTGGGCGCCCTCGTCGGCGACACGGCGGCCCGCCATGTGGGCATCGTGAACCTGCTGCTCACCTCCGCGCTGTACGACCTGCTGCTCGCCCCGTTCGTCGTGCCGGTCGTCATGGCGCTGGCCAGACGCGCCGACAACGACCCGCTCGCCGACAGCCAGAGCGGCAAAAACGGCGCCGACGTGGCCAGCGGCTGGCTTGCCTCCGGCACCGGGCTGCGCATCGGCAGCCAGCGCGCCGGGCTGAGGGTCAAGGCCGCTCGCTCGCGGGCGGCGCGGGCCGGCCGCATCAAGGGGGTCAAGCGCCTGTGACCACCGCTCGCACCAGGGACTCCGAGGAGGGGACGACTTGAGCAACATTCCCGAGACCGGACGGACCCCTCGGGTCCAGATCCGGCTGATCATCATCCAGGTCCTGGTCTTCTCCCTCCTGCTCACCCTCGGCGGCCGCCTCTGGTACCTCCAGATCCGCAACGGCGACGAGTACACCGCCGAAGCCGCCGGCAACGGCGTCCAACAGGTCGTCCAGCCCGCGGTCCGCGGCTCGATCCTCGACGCACGCGGCGTGCCGCTCGCCGACAACGAGACCCGCCTCGTCGTCTCCGCCAGCCGCACCGAGCTGATGAAGATGAAGGACGACGGCAAGGGCGTACTGGCCCGCCTCGCCGACGTACTCGGCATGAAGCCCAAGGAAGTCGCGGACAAGGTCAGGCTCTGCGACTCCAAGACGCCGCAGCCCTGCTGGAACGGCTCGCCCTACCAGCCGATCCCCGTCACCGACGAGGCCACCACCAAGCAGGCCCTCCAGATCCGCGAGCGCGCCGAGGACTTCCCCGGCATCACCGCCGAGCCGACGGCCGTACGCCGCTACACCGCCCCGGCCAAGGCCAGGACCGCCCAGGTCCTCGGCTACCTTTCGCCCGTCACCGACGAGGAGATCGAGAAGGCGAAGGACGGCCCGTCGCCGTACCTGCGCTCCGACATGGTCGGCCGCTCCGGACTCGAGCGCACGTACGACAAGGAGCTGCGCGGCAAGGCAGGCGTCACGCGCTACGAGGTCGACAACCTCGGCCGCGTCATGGGCGAGTCGGAGAACGATCCGACGGTGCCCGGCTCCAACGTCGTCACCAGCATCGACGGCCGGGTCCAGGCCGTCGCCGAGCACGAGCTCCACCAGGCGATGAAAACCGTCCGGCAGGAGACCGACAAAATCACCGGCCGCAAGTACGAGGCCGACTCGGGCGCCGTCGTCGTCATGGAGTCCAAGACCGGGCGCGTCGTCGCGATGGCCTCCCAGCCCGACTACGACCCCAACGCCTGGATCGGCGGCATCTCCGGCAAGGAGTACGCCCGGCTCACGGACAAGAGCTCCAACTACCCGCTGCTCAACCGGGCCATCCAGGGCCAGGCGCCGGCCGGCTCGGTCTTCAAGGTGGTGTCGGCGAGCGCGGCCGTACGGGCCGGCTACCCCTTCGACGGCCGCTACAACTGCAGCAGCTCCTACAGCATGGGCAACCGGAGCTTCGCGAACTTCGAGTCCAAGGGGCACGGCCCCATCTCGCTGGGCGACGCCCTCAAGTTCTCCTGCAACACCGTCTTCTACCGTCTCGGCCACGAAGAGTGGCAGCGTGACGGCGGAATAAAGCCGAAGAAGGGTGCCCACGACTGGTTCTACCGGACCGCCCACGACTTCGGGTTCGGCAATGAGACCGGCATCGACCTGCCGAACGAGGTCAAGGGCCGCATCCCCGACCGCCAGTGGAAGCAGAACTTCTGGGCGGCCAACAAGGACAGCTGGTGCAAGCAGGGCAAGAAGGGCGGCAGCTACGTCGAGCAGATCGCCTACGAGAGCTGCCTCGAAGGCAACCAGCTGAAGGCCTTCGACAGCATCAACTTCGCCATCGGCCAGGGCGACGTCCTCATCACCCCCATCCAGTTGGCCACCGCCTACTCCGCCATCAGCAACGGCGGCACCCTTTACAACCCCACCCTCGGCAAGGCCGTGATCAGCCCCGACGGCAAGAAGATCGAGGAGATCAAGCCCAAGCCGCACGGCAGGCTGCCGGTCAACGCGGAAACCATCAGCGACCTCGACAAGGGCCTGCGCTCCGTGGTCGAGCCCGGCGGCACCGCCGCCTGGCGGTTCGGCGGCTGGCCGCAGGACAAGATCCCGATGCATGCCAAGACCGGTACCGCCCAGGTCTACGGCAAGCAGACCACCTCGTGGTTCGCGACCTATACCAAAGAGTTCACGATCGTCATGACGATCTCTCAGGGTGGTACGGGCTCCGGCGCGTCCGGCCCCGCCGTCCGCAACATCTACGACGCCCTCTACGGAGTCAGCGACGACGGCGACATCAACCCGAAGAAGGCCCTGCTGCCGAAGCCCCAGAAGGAGCTCCCGAAGATCGGCACGGACGGCTCCATCGATGCCCCGGAGATCAGGCCGTACGTACCCGAGAAGCCCAAGGATCCGGCTGCGGACAAGCAGATCGCGATCGGCAGGAGTGGCGACTGATGGCCGGCCCGCACGGTTTCTCCGTCCAGCGGTACGCGCCCGAGCGCGGCACCCTCGCCAAGCTCACCGCTCGCGATTCCGTGGTGCGCCGACTCGACTGGCCGCTGCTCTGGGCGTCGCTCGCGCTGTCCGTCATCGGCGCGCTGCTCGTCTGGTCCGCGACCCGCACGCGCGACCAGCTCAACCAGGGCGACCCCGAGTACTTCCTCTGGCGCCACGTCCTCAACACCGGCATCGGGCTCGTCCTGATGGTCGGCACCATCTGGCTGGGGCACCGCACCCTGCGCGGCGCGGTGCCGGTGCTGTACGGCCTGTCGGTGGTGCTGGTCCTGCTCGTCCTCACGCCGCTCGGCGCGACCATCAACGGCGCGCACGCGTGGATCGTGATCGGCGGCGGGTTCTCCCTCCAGCCCTCCGAGTTCACCAAGATCACGATCATTCTGATCATGGCGATGCTGCTCGCCGCCCGCGTCGACGCGGGCGATCAGGAGCATCCCGACCACCCCACGGTCGTCAAGGCCCTGTGCCTCGCCGTCGTACCGATCGTCGTCATCATGCTGATGCCCGACCTCGGCTCGGTCATGGTCATAGCGGTGATCATCCTCGGGGTGCTGCTCACCTCCGGGGCGTCCAACCGCTGGGTCCTCGGCCTCATCGGCACCGGCGCCGTCGGCGCCGTCGTCGTCTGGCAGCTCGGTGTGCTCGACGAGTACCAGATCAACCGCTTCGCCGCGTTTGCCAACCCGGAACTCGACCCGGCGGGCGTCGGCTACAACACCAACCAGGCGCGCATCGCGATCGGCTCCGGCGGCCTCAGCGGCACCGGCCTCTTCAAGGGCAGCCAGACCACGGGGCAGTTCGTCCCCGAGCAGCAGACCGACTTCGTCTTCACCGTGGCGGGTGAGGAGCTCGGCTTCCTGGGCGCCGGTCTTGTCCTGCTGCTGCTCGGCGTGGTGCTGTGGCGCGCCTGCCGCATCGCCCGCGAGACGACCGAGCTGTACGGCACGATCGTCGCCGGCGGCATCATCGCCTGGTTCGCCTTCCAGTCGTTCGAGAACATCGGGATGACGCTCGGCATCATGCCGGTGGCCGGACTGCCGCTGCCGTTCGTGTCGTACGGCGGATCGTCGATGTTCGCGGTCTGGGTGGCGATCGGACTGCTCCAGTCGATCAGGGTGCAGCGGCCCATAACGGCATGAGACCTGCCCGCGAGCCGCAATCGCGACTAGATTCGGTTCATGGCGGACACCAAGCGCGAGATCGAGCGGAAGTACGAGGCCACCGACGAGACCCGGCTGCCCGACCTGACCAAGGTGGCCGGGGTCTCGTCCGTACGGGACGAGGGCGTCGCGGAGCTCGACGCTGTCTACTACGACACCGAGGACCTGCGGCTCGCGGCCGACTCCATCACCCTGCGGCGGCGCACCGGCGGCGACGACGCCGGCTGGCACCTCAAGCTCCCCGTCTCCCCTGACGTACGGGACGAGGTCCGCGCCCCGCTCGCGGACGACCTGCCACCCGCCCTGGCCGCCCTGACGCGGTCCCGGACCCGCGAGGAGCGGGTCGTTCCCGTCGTACGGCTGCGCAGCGTGCGCGACGTACGCCACCTCCTCGACGCCCGCGGCGAACTGCTCGCCGAGGTCAGCGTCGACACCGTCACCGCGCAGCGGACCGGCGTCCCGGCCTCCGGCGCCACCACCCGATGGACCGAGGTCGAGGTCGAGCTCGCCGACGAGGGCGACCCGGCCTTCCTCGACGCGGTCGGGAAGAAACTCCGCAAGGCCGGCCTGCGTCCCGCCGCATCGGCGTCCAAGCTGGCCAGAGCCCTGGAGGACACGGCGCCGTCGTGGAAGAAGCCGGAGCGGGACGGGCCGGAGAAGGGCGGGCCGGACGGCGACGCCCGGACCGCGGGCGACCACGTCCTCGCGTACCTGCGCAAGCAGTACGACGCGCTGGTGGCGTACGACCCCGCCGTGCGGCGCGACCTCCCCGACTCGGTCCACCAGATGCGCGTGGCCACCCGCCGGCTGCGCAGTGCCTTCCGGACCTACCGCAAGGTCCTGGACCGGACGGCCACCGACCCGCTCGCCGAGGAGCTCAGGTGGCTGGCACAGGAGCTGGGCGTGGACCGCGACCAGGAGGTGCTCGACGCCAGGCTCCGGGCCCGGATCGACGACGTACCCGACACGCTTCTCCTCGGCCCGGTGCGAGGACGGCTGCGCATCTGGTCCGTGGCCGGCCGTGCGAGCGCGCGCGCCAGGACCCTCGCGGCGCTCGACAGCCGGCGCCACCTGGACCTCCTCACCGCCCTGCACACCCTGCTGGCCGATCCGCCGCTGCGCCCTGCCGCATCGCGGCCCGCCGCCGACGTCCTGCCGAAGGTGCTCCTCAAGGACTACGGCCGACTGGCCCACCGCATGGAGTCGGCTCTCGCGCTGCCCCCCGGTGACGAGCGGGACCAAGCGCTGCACAGCGCGCGTAAGGCAGCCAAGCGCACCCGTTACGCCGCCGACGCGGCCCGGCCCGCCCTGGGCAAGTCCGCCAAGCGGCTCTCGAAACGGGTGAAGGACGTCCAGTCCGTACTGGGAGAGCACCAGGACAGCGTGGTGGCGCGGCAGACGCTGCGGACCCTGGGCGCCCAGGCCCACGCGGTGGGCGAGACGTCGTTCACCTGGGGCCTGCTGCACGAGCGGGAGGAAGCCGGCGCCGAGGCCGGGGAACGGGAGCTGCCGCGCGTGTGGAAGCGGGCGACGGCCGGGAAACTTCTGCAGGATCTGGGCGGCTGAGCGCCGGGGTACGCTTGATGGTCCCCCCTGCCAGCTCATGAGAGACACACGATGCCTGTCGAGTCGGTCTTCCCACGCCTGGAAGCGCTTCTCCCGCATGTCCAGAAGCCGATCCAGTACGTCGGCGGCGAACTCAACTCCACCGTCAAGGACTGGGACGCAACGGACGTCCGGTGGGCGCTCATGTACCCCGACGCGTACGAGGTCGGGCTGCCCAATCAGGGCGTCATGATTCTTTACGAGGTGCTGAACGAGCGCGAAGGGGTCCTGGCCGAGCGCACCTACAGCGTGTGGCCGGACCTCGAGGCGCTCATGCGCGAGCACCAGGTCCCGCAGTTCACGGTGGACGCGCACCGGCCCGTCAAGGCGTTCGACGTCTTCGGGCTGAGCTTCTCCACCGAGCTCGGCTACACGAACATGCTGACGGCCCTGGACCTGGCGGGCATCCCGCTGGAGTCCAAGGACCGCACGCTCGACGACCCGATCGTCCTCGCGGGCGGGCACGCCGCGTTCAACCCCGAGCCGATCGCGGACTTCATCGACTGCGCGGTGATCGGCGACGGCGAGCAGGCCGTCCTGGAGATCACCGAGATCGTCCGTGCCTGGAAGGCCGAGGGCCGTCCCGGCGGGCGTGACGAGGTGCTGTTCCGGCTGAGCAAGACCGGCGGCGTGTACGTTCCCCGGTTCTACGACGTCGAGTACCTGCCCGACGGCCGCATCGGCCGCGTCGTACCGAACAGGTCCGGCGTGCCGTGGCGCGTGTCCAAGCACACCGTCATGGACCTCGACGAGTGGCCCTACCCGAAGCAGCCGCTGGTCCCGCTCGCGGAGACCGTCCACGAGCGGATGTCCGTCGAGATCTTCCGCGGCTGCACCCGCGGCTGCCGTTTCTGCCAGGCCGGCATGATCACGCGCCCCGTGCGGGAGCGAAGCATCACCGGCATCGGCGACATGGTGGAGAAGGGTCTCAAGGCGACCGGCTTCGAGGAGGTGGGCCTGCTCTCCCTCTCCTCCGCCGACCACACCGAGATCGCCGAGGTCGCGAAGGGTCTCGCCGACCGGTACGAGGAAGACAAGATCGGTCTTTCGCTGCCGTCGACCCGCGTGGACGCGTTCAACATCGACCTCGCCAACGAGCTGACCAGGAACGGCCGCAGGTCCGGCCTGACCTTCGCTCCCGAGGGCGGTTCGGAGCGCATCCGCAAGGTCATCAACAAGATGGTCTCGGAAGAGGACCTCATCCGGACGGTCTCGACGGCGTACGGCAACGGCTGGCGTCAGGTGAAGCTGTACTTCATGTGCGGCCTGCCCACCGAGACCGACGACGACGTCCTGCAGATCGGCGACATGGCCGTCAAGGTCATCGCCGAGGGCCGCAAGGTGTCGGGTCAGAACGACATCCGCTGCACCGTCTCCATCGGCGGGTTCGTGCCCAAGCCGCACACCCCGTTCCAGTGGGCGCCGCAGCTCAGCGCCGAGGAGACCGACGCGCGGCTCGAGAAGCTGCGCGACAAGATCCGCGGCGACAAGAAGTACGGCCGTTCCATCGGCTTCCGCTACCACGACGGCAAGCCCGGCATCGTCGAGGGACTCCTCTCGCGCGGCGACCGGCGCATCGGCTCCGTCATCCGCGCCGTCTACGAGGGCGGCGGGCGCTTCGACGGCTGGCGCGAGTACTTCAGTTACGACCGCTGGATGGAAGCCGCCGCGAAGACGCTGCCGGACTTCGGCGTGGACGTCGACTGGTACACGACGCGTGAGCGTACGTACGAGGAGGTCCTGCCCTGGGACCACCTGGACTCCGGTCTCGACAAGGACTGGCTCTGGGAGGACTGGCAGGACTCGCTCGACGAGACCGAGGTCGAGGACTGCCGCTGGACCCCGTGCTTCGACTGCGGCGTCTGCCCGCAGATGGACACGCAGATCCAGATCGGCCCGACGGGCAAGAAGCTGCTGCCGCTGACGGTCGTCAAGTAGAAGCCGCGCACTGCCTGAAGGCCCGGCCGGGGGAAGCCCCCGGCCGGGCCTTCAGGCGTAACGGCCTTCGTGCGTAACGGATCGACAACCGGACTACGACGGGGGATCCGGACGGCGGGCTGACGCGTCTCTCCCTGCATGGACTTCGAAAAGCAGCCTCAGCCGCCGGCGTCGCAGCCGCCCGCGCCCCGGCGCGAGACGCCGCAGGCGGAAGGCTGTCTGACTGCCTTCATCAGGATCCCGGTGCGCATCGTCGTGCTGGTCCTGGTGGTGCCCGTGCGGATGGCGTGGGACCTGCTCACCGTGTGCGGGAAGGCCGTCGGCCGCGCGCTCGGCGCGGTCTTGCGACTGCTGGTCGTGACACCGCTGGTGTGGCTGTACGCCAAGGTCCTCGTCCCCGTCGCGAAGGCGCTCGGGTACGTCGCTCACGCCGTGTTCGTCATGCCGTGGGTGCTGCTGTGGAAGTACGTCGTGGTGCCGCTCGTCCGGTACGGGATCGTGGCGCCGGCGGTGTGGCTGTACCGGCAGGTGCTGACCCCGGTCGGGCACGGGCTGGCGTGGCTGGCGCGCGGGTTCGGGCACGGCCTGGCCTGCTTCGGGCGCGGGCTCGCCCGGCTCGGGCGCGCCGTCGGGCACGCGGTCGCGATCGCCGCGGGTGCCGTGGGCTCGGCGGTGGGCCTGTTGGTGCGGACGCTCGTCGTGGTGCCGCTGGTGTGGCTGTACGCATACGTCCTCACCCCGGTCGGGCACGTGCTCGCCCGGGTGGGCAAGGCGCTGTTCGTCTGGCCGTGGGTGGCGCTGTGGCAGTACGTGCTCGCTCCGCTGGGCCGGGGGATCGCCTGGCTGGTCCTCGGGCTCGCGCGCGGGCTGTGGGCGGGGGCCGTGTGGTGTGTGATGACACTCCTGGTGCGGCCCGTCGCGTGGGTGTGGCGCGCCGTCCTGGTCCCGGTCGGCGTGGAGGTCGCCGCCGCTGCCGGGCACGCCTGGCGCATCGCCGGGTACATCTCCCGGGCCGTCGGGCGCGCCCTGAAATGGCTCGGGTGGAACCTCGTGGGCCGGCCGGTGCGCTGGGTGTGGCTCGGCGTGTGCACGCCCGTGGGGCACTGGGTGCGCGACACCCTCTGGGCTCCGGTCAAGACGGCGGCCCTCGAAGCGGGGCGGACGGCGCGCGGTGCGCTGCGGACCGCGCGGGAGACCGTGCGCCAGGCTCGGCGCGACGCGTGGCGCGCGCTCGTCGGAGGCCCGGCGGACACCTGGCCCGCCGCGGGCCCGGCCGCTGGTCCGGCCGAGGCCGTGGAACCGGTGCGGACTCCTGCGCGTACTCTGGGTAGTAAGACCACCGCCCCCAGCGCGGCACCCGCGTCCGAGATCTCCCTGGTTGGCAAAAGCACAGCCGAGCAGGGGTGAGCCGGCCGCCGGGACGCGGGGGGGACGATCCCCACGCCGGAAGGGTGACGCGCGGACAGCGCGCCGCCCCGCACGAGGAGAAGAACCACTGGGCAAGCGACAGCCCGAAGGCCCGCCGCCCGCACCGGCGGTGCAGCGCATCCGACTGCGCTACACCAAGCGCGGCCGCCTCCGGTTCACCAGCCACCGTGACTTCCAGCGCGCTTTCGAGCGGGCGCTGCGCCGCGCCGCCGTACCCATGGCGTACTCGGCCGGCTTCACCCCGCACCCGAAGGTCTCGTACGCCAATGCCGCACCCACCGGTACGGGCAGCGAGGCCGAGTACCTGGAGATCGCACTGACCGCCACCCGCGACGCGGACGAGCTGCGCGAGCTGCTCAACGAGTCGCTCCCGGACGGACTCGACATCACGGACGCGGTCGAAGCGCGTACGTCGGGTCTCGCCGACCGGTTGCAGGCCTCCGTATGGGAGATGCGCCTCGAGGGCGTCGCTCCCGAAGACGCGGAGAAGGCCGTCGAGGCCTTCCTCGCGGCTGAGAGCGTCGAGGTCCAGCGCCGTACCAAGAACGGCATGCGGTCCTTCGACGCGCGCAGTGCCGTCGTCGGCCTGCAGGCCGTTACCGCGCCGTCCGATAGGCCGGAGGACAAGCCCTGTGCGATACTGCGGCTGGTTGTTCGGCACTTGACACCCGCCGTACGACCCGACGACGTCCTGTCCGGTCTCCGAGCTGTGGCCGACCTGGCGCCGCCGGTCCCCGCAGCGGTGACCAGGCTGGCGCAGGGGCTCTTCGACGAGGAGTCCGGCACGGTGACCGACCCGCTCGCGCCCGACCGCGAGGCAGTCACGGCCGCCCCACCCACGGCCGCCGGACTGACCGCCGCGAAGGCGCCGGAAGGTGCAGGTTCCGCGTAGGGCGGTCGTTGTAGCGCAGCCCTCGTACTCGGGAGCCACCTGGGTCGGGCCGCGCACTGACCAGAAGACTTTCGCCAGGCCGTGCGTATACCGCGTACGGAACCGGCGAGCTAGACAACAGCTCCCGTGCGGCGCCCGCGCCCCGGACGGCGGTACCGCGCTCATCGCTCGGACCGGACCGGACCGGAACCAGGTGTGGCGCCCGGGAGCGTGACGGGAGAACCGCCCGCATGCTTGAGCCGAACGATTCCACCGAGCCCTCGGCAGGTACCGCGCGTACCGCCGGGGACACCGACAACAACCACTCGCCCAGCGACACCCTGCCGCCGCGCCGCCGGCGCCGCGCGGCCTCGCGTCCTGCCGGACCGCCGTCCGGTGACGACAAGGCCGTAGCGCAGTCCGCCGCCAGCACGGAGGCCGCGGCTCCGGCCATACCGGCCGGAGAGGGTGCCGTGAACGACACCAACGAGCCCACCCAGCCCGAGGACAGCACCGAGGCTGCTCCGCCGGCCCGTACGCGCCGTCGTGCCACCCGCAAGGCGACCGCGCCCGCCGGTGCGCCGAAGCCCGCCGAGGCCGAGGCCGCTGTGGAGACCCCTGCGGCTCCTGCCGAGCAGCCCGCCGAGCCCGCGGAGAGCACCGACGCTCCGCCGGCCCGTACGCGTCGCCGTGCGACGCGCAAGGCGACGGCTCCGGCCGGTGCGCCGAAGACCGAGGAGCCGGCTGCCGTCGAGGTCCCGGCCGCGACCGAGCCCGTCGCCGCGCCCGAGCCCGAGGCCGCCGTTTCGCCCGACGCCGTCGAGGAGGCCGCTCCGCCGGCCCGTACGCGTCGTCGTGCCACCCGTAAGGCGACCGCGCCTGCCGGTGCGCCGAAGCCCGCCGAAGCCGAGGCCGCTGTGGAGGCCCCTGCGGCTCCCGCCGCCGACGAAGCCCAGGCCGCTCCTGCCGCCCCGGCAGCCGACGAGGCCGCCGAAGAGGCGCCGCGTGGGCGCAGCCGTCGTCGTGCCACCCGTAAGGCGACCGCGCCTGCCGGTGCGCCGAAGCCGGCCGAGGCCGAAGCTGAAGCCGAAGAGGCTCCGGCTGCCGCCGCCGAGCCCGCGCCTGTCGCCGCCGAGACCGCCGAGGAAGCCCCGCGTGGCCGTACGCCGCGCCGTCGCGCCGGCCGTAAGGCCGCCGACGAGGCCGCTGCCGACGAGGCCGCCGCGCCGAAGGCCGCAGCCGCAGAGCCCGCAGAGGAGCCGGCGCGTTCGCGCCGCCGTGCGACGCGGCCCGCCGTGGCCGTGTTCCAGGCACCGGTCTTCACCGAGCCGATGTTCCAGACCCCCGAGACGGCAGCCGCGGCCGCCGCCGCCCGGGTGACGGAGCCGGACTACATCGAGGACGTGGAGGAGGAAGAGGAGGCGGAGGAGACCGTCACCATCGAGGCCCCTCCCGCCCCGCAGGCCGCACCGCGCGGCCGCCGTCGCCGTCGCCGCGGTGAGCCCGCCGAGGACGAGCGCACGGAGCGGACCGAGCACACGGAGCGCGCCGAGCGTCCCGAGCGCGCCGTCGAGGCCGCGCCGCAGCCGCAGGAGCCCGCCGAGGCCGTCGAGGAAGAGCGCGACGAAGAGGCGCAGGACGAGTCCGACGAGGCCGAGGACCGCAGGGCGCGCCGCCGTCGCCGCGGTGGCCGTCGCCGTCGCCGTGGCGAGCTGCCCGACTCCGAGGAGGCCGAGGAGCAGGACACGTCCGACGAGGCCGCGGCTGAGCGGGCCGAGGAGGAGGAGCGCGCCGAGGACGAGGAGGACGAGTCAGGTGCGGGTTCCGCCTCCAGCCGTCGTCGCCGTCGCCGTCGCCGTCGTAGCGGTGACGCGGGCCCGGAGACCGAGGCGAACGGTGTCGACGACCCCGAGCGTACGGTCGTCAAGGTCCGCGAGCCGCGCAAGAAGGAAGCGGAGCGCGAGCCCGGTACCGGCTTCGACGAGGTCCAGTCCATCAAGGGCTCGACCCGTATGGAGGCCAAGAAGCAGCGCCGTCGCGAGGGCCGTGAGCAGGGCCGCCGCCGCGTCCCGATCATCACCGAGGCCGAGTTCCTGGCGCGCCGCGAGGCCGTCGAGCGCGTGATGGTCGTGCGCCAGAACGGCGACCGCACCCAGATCGGCGTGCTCGAGGACAACATCCTCGTCGAGCACTACGTCAACAAGGAGCAGTCGACCTCGTACGTCGGCAACGTCTACCTGGGCAAGGTCCAGAACGTACTGCCGTCGATGGAGGCCGCCTTCGTCGACATCGGCAAGGGCCGCAACGCCGTCCTGTACGCCGGTGAGGTGAACTTCGACGCGCTGGGCATGGGCCACGGCCCCCGCCGCATCGAGACCGCCCTCAAGTCCGGCCAGTCGGTCCTCGTGCAGGTCACGAAGGACCCGATCGGTCACAAGGGCGCCCGCCTGACCAGCCAGGTCTCGCTGCCCGGCCGCTACCTGGTCTACGTGCCCGAGGGCTCGATGACCGGCATCAGCCGCAAGCTGCCCGACACCGAGCGCGCGCGTCTGAAGACCATCCTCAAGAAGATCGTTCCCGAGGACGCGGGCGTCATCGTGCGCACCGCCGCCGAGGGCGCGAGCGAGGACGAGCTGCGCCGTGACGTCGAGCGTCTGCAGCAGCAGTGGGAAGACATCCAGAAGAAGTCGAAGAGCAGCGGCGCGACCAGCGGTCCGACGCTTCTCTACGGCGAGCCGGACATGACCGTCCGCGTCGTCCGCGACATCTTCAACGAGGACTTCTCGAAGGTGATCGTCAGTGGTGACGAGGCGTGGCAGACCATCCACGGCTACGTCAACCACGTCGCCCCGGACCTGACGGACCGGCTCTCGCGCTGGACGTCGGAGGTCGACGTCTTCGCGACGTACCGGATCGACGAGCAGCTGATGAAGGCGCTGGACCGCAAGGTCTACCTGCCGAGCGGCGGTTCGCTGGTCATCGACAAGACCGAGGCGATGATCGTCGTCGACGTCAACACCGGCAAGTTCACCGGTCAGGGCGGCAACCTCGAAGAGACCGTGACCAGGAACAATCTGGAGGCGGCCGAGGAGATCGTGCGCCAGCTGCGGCTGCGCGACCTGGGCGGCATCGTCGTCATCGACTTCATCGACATGGTCCTGGAGTCGAACCGCGACCTGGTGCTGCGGCGCCTGCTGGAATGCCTGGGACGCGACCGTACGAAGCACCAGGTCGCCGAGGTCACGTCGCTGGGCCTGGTCCAGATGACCCGCAAGCGGGTGGGCCAGGGTCTGCTGGAGTCCTTCTCCGAGACCTGCGTCCACTGCAACGGGCGCGGCGTCATCGTGCACATGGAGCAGCCGACCGCCGCCGGAGGCGGTGGCGGCGGCAAGCGCGCGAAGAAGCGCGGCCGCGGTGGTGAGGCCGAGCACGAGCACGTGGAGCGGGCCGAGGCCGAGACCGAGGTGGAGACGGAGGCCGAGGTCGCCGCAGAGGTGGCCGCGCCGATCGCGCTGCCCGAGCCCGAGTTCGTACCGGACGAGGACCTGTACAGCAGCCCCGCCGAGGCCGAGGCGGCTGCGGGACGCGGCCGTTCGCGCCGTCGGGCGTCGCGCAAGGCGACGGCTCCGGCCGGTGCGCCGAAGGCGGCGGAACCGGTGTACGCACCGGAGCCGGAGCCCGCGGCCGTCGCGGTGCCCGAGCCCGAGCCCGTGGTCGAGCCCGAGCCCGTTGTGCAGGAAGCCGCCCCGGTTCGTACGCGCCGTCGTGCGACGCGTAAGGCGACCGCTCCGGCCGGTGCGCCGAAGACCGCCGAACCGGTCGTGGCCGAGGAGGTCCAGGTCGTCGCTCCCGCCCCCGTGGCGCAGGAGCCGAAGGCCGAGGAGCCCAAGGCGGCCGAGCCGGTGACCGAGGCTCCCGTGGCCGAGGCCCCGGCGGAGGAGCCCGCAGCCGCGGCTCCGCCGCGTGCGCGCCGTCGTGCGACCCGTAAGGCGTCCGCGCCGGCCGGATCGCCCAAGGGCGCCGAAGAGGCGGCCGTACTGGTCGTCGAGGCACCGGTGGCCGAACAGGGCGCCGAGGCCGAGGCTGAGGCCGAGGTCGTGGCTCCGGCCAAGAAGACGGCTCGTAAGACGGCCGCCAAGAAGGCCCCGGCGAAGAAGGCGACGGCTGCCAAGAAGACCGCCGCGAAGAAGACGACCGCCAAGAAGACGACGGCCAAGAAGGCGTCGGCCTCGAAGAAGACTTCGGCTGCGGAGCAGCAGTCGCCGTCGACGGTCTCGGCACCCACCGAGGACTGACCTCAGGTCGTACCTCGCGCACTACAGCTCTGTGGGCTGTCCCGGAAGGAGATTCCGGGACAGCCCACATTGCTGTCTTCATGCAACCTTTTGCCGACCTGAGAGGTCTTGTCTGCGATTTCTTTCCCTGGGGTTTACCTCCAGTTTTCCTTGAAAGGTCCGTCACCCATGGCGTCCAGCCCCGCAGACACCGGCATGCTTTCCGACCGACTGAGCCGGAGCATGAAGTACTTCCCGGAGGCTTCGGCGCAAGAGCGCGCCGAATTCCTCACCGCCGCACGGGAGTTCATGGCGCGGGCGGCCCCCAAGACGGTGGCGAAGCTCCCGCCGGTCAGCCGGGTCCAGTGGCACCTGGCCGCGCAGGGGCGCACGGACGAGCTGGTCGAGGTGCTTCGGTACGAGCGGCAGAACCCCGGGGTCTACCAGGTCAAGGGGCTCAGGAAGGCCCGTATCACACTGCCCGGCGTGGGCCTGGGCGCACTGCCGCCCCTGGCGAGGAACCTCCAACGGCGCGAGCTGCCGGTGCGCAGCAGGCTGACCGACATGCGCTGGCAGGACGGCCGACTGGTCCTGCGCGGTTTCGCGTACGTGCCCAATGCCCCGGCCGCGACCGGGAAGCGTTCCGTACGGATCGCCGGGCTCCGGAAGGAGGGGGGCGGCGGCAGCGTGGCGCTCAGGCTGAAGACGGTCCCTGAGCCGCGCGCGACCACGTCGGCGAAGGGCGGCCTGCACGCGTACGACTGGTCGGGCTTCGAGATCACGATCGACCCGAGGCGGCTGCGCTCCCGGGGGCGCTGGCAGTCGGGCACCTGGGCGCTCGGCATCGGCATACCGAGGCCCGGCGGTCTCTCCGTCGGGCGCGTGCGCAAGAGCGACGCGGGCCGCGCCGGGCACAGCCGGGTGCAGGTCTTCGACGACGGTGTGCGGGTGGTGGCGGGCTTCAGCGAAGACCGTTTCCAGCTGAGCGTGGACGTGGTTCCGGCCGAGGTCGAGGCGCACGGGGCCGTACGGGACGGTGTGGAGCTGACGGTGCGCTGCAGCCCGAAGACCACCGCGGACCGCAAGCCCGTCGCGCTGCGGGTGACCCACCCGGCCTCCGGGACGCCCGACGCGGCGGCCGGGAAGCCGGCCGAGCACCTGTACCCGCTCGAGAACCGCGAGGGCAGTTACGGCGACGGCTGGGCCAGGAGCGCGGCGTACGTCCCCTTCGCGGACATTCCCGTCGACGGGGTGCGCCCCAAGCATGTGCACAACTCCCGCGTCAGCATCGTGTTCGCCGACGGCACCAGCCGCCGCGCCACCGTCGCCCAGACCCTGCGCACCGGTACGTACCGGCTCGCCGGCGGCCGGGAGCTCGCCGCGCACACGGACGGGGCGGGCACCTTCTTCCTCCAGGCCAGGGTGGTGCAGCCGGTCGTCGACCGGATGCGCTGGACGGCACGGGGGGAACTCTCCCTCCAGGGCTCCTTTCAGGGGCCCGACGAGCCGATGCGGCTCGTCCTGCGGCACGGCACCCGGCACGAGGAGAAGGTGCTGCCCGTCGAGGTCGCCGACGGCCGGTTCTCCGCGCTCATCGCGCCGGACGCGATGCCGACGTACGAAGGAACGCTTCCGCTGCGCGGCGGCCGCTGGTACTTCGCCTTCCGCGTCGCGACCGAATGGGACCACGCGAACGACATTCCGGTGACGATCCGCCCGGACCTCGTCGGCTCCCTGCCGATGGCGCACAAGGGGCAGCACCGCAAGTACACCGTGGACCGCCGCTTCTTCGACCGGTTCTTCCTGCGCTCGGGCTCCGCGCTGAGCCGGCAGGTCCGCGGCGGTTACCGGCAGCGGCAGCTGAGGGACACGTACTACCCGGAGCAGCAGCGGCTTCCGCTGCGCGAGGCCGTCCTCTACAACAGCTTCGGCGGCAAGCAGTTCTCGGACTCGCCCCGGGCGGTCCACCAGGAGCTCGTACGCCGGGGGACGGACGTCGAGCACATCGCGGTGGTCGCCGACGAGCAGGCGGTGCTTCCCGCCGGGGTGCGCGGCGTCGCCTGGGGCAGCGAGGAGTGGTACGAGGCGCTGGCCCGCTGCCGGTATGTCGTGACCAACGTCGGCATCAACGACTGGTTCACGCGTCGGGAGGGCCAGGTCGTCGTACAGACGTGGCACGGTACGCCGCTCAAGCGCATCGGTGCCGACCTGCTGGGCACCCCGAAGGCGAACCTCGCGTACATCGCGAGCCTGCCGCAGCGCTCGCGGCAGTTCAGTCTCTTCGTGTCGCCGAACGCCTTCACCACACCGATCATGACGCACGCCTTCCAGCTCAAGTGCGAGGTGCTGGAGGCCGGCTACCCGCGCAACGACATCTTCCGCGCGGAGGAACGGGACAAGAAGGCAGCGCGGGTGCGCGAGCAGCTGGGCATCCCGGACGGCAAGAAGGTCGTGCTGTACGCGCCGACGTGGCGTGACGACCAGCGCTACGAGGGCAAGCGGTTCAAGCTCGACCAGCAGGTCGACCTGACCGCGGCCGAGAAGGCGCTGGGCCACGACCACGTGTTTCTCTACCGCAAGCACAACAAGGTGCTGGACAGCATTCCGGGTGCCGGCCAGGGCTTCGTCCACGACGTGGCGGCCTACCCGGACATCGCGGATCTGTACCTGATCGCCGACGTACTGATCACGGACTACTCGTCGGTGCTCTTCGACTTCGCGCACTCGGGCCGGCCGATGCTGTTCTTCACGTACGACCTGGAGCACTACCGGGACACACTGCGCGGCTTCTACTTCGACTTCACCGAGCGGGCGCCGGGGCCGCTGCTGAAGACCTCGGAGGACCTGGTCGACGCGATCAGGAACATCGACTCGGTGTCGGCGCGGTACAAGGAGAAGTACGCGCGCTTCGTGAAGGACTTCTGCGAGCCTTCCGACGGCCTCGCCTCCGCCCGGGTGGTCGACAGGATGCTGGAGATCGCCGCGGGGGAGTGAGAGTGGAGGGAGGGGGAGCGGCCCGTGCGAGCGACAGCCCCCGGGAGTGACCCGCCGGACCCGGTTTGACCCTCCCTGTGGCGGCCCGTACTCTTGACCGTCGGCGTGTTTTTGTGCACGCCATCTCCTGAGCACCTCCCTTCCGGCCCTCCTTCGGGGAGCCGTTAGAGGCCGCTCGTCCATTCGGACTCGTCGCGGGCCCCCGGCCCGTGTGAGCGGCTGGCATCAGGGGTCCCGTCCCGAGCGAAAGAGAGATCAGCGTGTACGCCATCGTGCGCAGCGGTGGTCGCCAGCACAAGGTTGCTGTCGACGACATCGTTGAGGTTGACAAGATTCCCACGGCCAAGGTTGGCGACACGGTCGAGCTCTCGACCCTGCTCGTTGTCGACGGCGACTCCGTCACCAGCGACCCGTGGGTCCTGGCCGGGATCAAGGTCACCGCCGAGGTCGTGGACCACCACAAGGGTGCCAAGATCGACATCCTTCGGTACAAGAACAAGACCGGCTACCGCCGTCGCCAGGGTCACCGCCAGCAGTACACGGCGATCAAGGTCACCGGTATCCCCACGGCTGCGAAGTAAGGGACTGAGACATGGCACACAAGAAGGGCGCATCGTCCACTCGGAACGGTCGCGACTCCAATGCCCAGCGGCTCGGCGTGAAGCGCTTCGGCGGTCAGGCCGTCAACGCCGGTGAGATCCTGGTTCGCCAGCGCGGCACCCACTTCCACCCGGGCTCGGGCGTCGGCCGTGGCGGCGACGACACGCTGTTCGCACTCGCCGCCGGCGCGGTCGAGTTCGGCACGCACCGTGGCCGCAAGGTTGTGAACATCGTTCCGATCGCCGAGTAATTCCGGCTTTCGTCGAGCGATACACACAGCACTTTCCGAGGGCGGACGCTCTTTCCCGGGTGACGGGGAAGCGCGGCCGCCCTTGGCGTGTTACGTATGTAGACATTTCCGTATGTACTGGAGGACCCACCCATGACCACCTTCGTGGACCGCGTCGAACTGCATGTCGCCGCGGGTAACGGAGGCCACGGCTGCGCCTCCGTACACCGTGAGAAGTTCAAGCCGCTCGGCGGCCCGGACGGCGGCAACGGCGGGCGTGGCGGCGACGTCACCCTCGTTGTCGACCAGTCCGTGACCACCCTGCTGGACTATCACCACAGCCCCCACCGCAAGGCCACGAACGGCCAGCCCGGCGCCGGTGACAACCGCTCCGGCAAGGACGGACAGGACCTGATCCTGCCCGTGCCCGACGGCACCGTGGTGCTCGACAAGGACGGCAACGTCCTCGCCGACATGGTCGGGCACGGCACCACGTACGTCGCCGGCGAAGGCGGCCGCGGCGGCCTCGGCAACGCGGCGCTGGCCTCGGCCCGCCGCAAGGCGCCCGGTTTCGCGCTGCTCGGTGAGCCGGGCAAGGGCGGCGACATCGTCCTGGAGCTCAAGACCGTCGCCGATGTGGCGCTGGTCGGCTACCCGAGCGCCGGCAAGTCCTCGCTGATCTCCGTACTCAGCGCGGCCAAGCCGAAGATCGCGGACTACCCGTTCACCACGCTCGTACCGAACCTCGGTGTCGTCACGGCGGGTTCGACCGTCTACACGATCGCCGACGTACCGGGCCTGATCCCCGGCGCGAGCCAGGGCCGAGGCCTGGGCCTGGAGTTCCTGCGTCACGTCGAGCGCTGCTCGGTGCTCGTGCACGTACTGGACACAGCGACGCTCGAGTCCGACCGTGACCCGCTCACCGACCTCGACGTGATCGAGGCGGAGCTGGCGCAGTACGGCGGTCTGGGCGACCGGCCGCGTGTGGTCGTCCTCAACAAGATCGACATCCCGGACGGCAAGGACCTCGCGGAGATGATCCGCCCGGACCTGGAGGCGCGTGGTTACAGCGTCTACGAGGTGTCGGCGGTCGCGCACATCGGCCTCAAGGAGCTGTCCTTCGCCCTGGCCGAGGTCGTCTCCAAGGCGCGCGCCGCGAAGCCCAAGGAGGAGTCGACCCGGGTCGTCATCCGTCCGAAGGCCGTCGACGACGCCGGCTTCACGATCACCGAGGAGGACGGCGTCTACCGGGTGCGCGGCGAGAAGCCGGAGCGCTGGGTGCGCCAGACCGACTTCAGCAACGACGAGGCCGTGGGCTACCTCGCGGACCGCCTCAGCCGCCTCGGCGTCGAGGACAAGTTGATGAAGGCCGGTGCCCGCGCGGGTGACGCGGTGGCGATCGGCGCGGAGGACAACGCGGTCGTCTTCGACTGGGAGCCGACCATGATGGCGGGCGCGGAGATGCTCGGCCGCCGTGGCGAGGACCACCGTCTGGATGCCCCGCGTCCGGCGGCGACCCGCCGTAAGGACCGTGAGGCGCAGCGCGACGACTCGCAGCGCGAGTACGACGAGTTCGACCCCTTCTAGGCGGGCCGCCACTCCCTGTGGCATCACTCACCCCATGGGTGTGAACCGCGACGCCCTCCAGGACGTCTCATTGATCGCCGGGCGGGCTCAAACACGTGAGCCCGCCCGGCGGTTGAGAATCGGTCCAGGTTTCGCACAGGTGTCGGCAGAGCGACGGCCGCCTTGCGAGACGGTCACGGAGAGTGCGACGATCGCGTTGTCTCCCAGCCCCCGCAAGGTAGGTCGTCTGTGTCTGTGCAGCCCATAGCCAAGCCACGAACCACAGCAGTCGTGCTCGCCGGTGGCACCGGTCAGCGCGTGGGTCTGTCGATTCCCAAGCAGCTGCTGAAGATCGCGGGCAAGGCGGTCATCGAGCACACGCTGTCGATCTTCCAGCAGGCGGAGGGCATCGACGACATCATCGTTCTCATGGCGCCGGGGTACGTGCCCGACGTCGAGAAGATCGTCGCGAAGGCCGGCCTCACCAAGGTCGCCAAGGTCATCGAGGGCGGTACGACGCGCAACGAGACCACCGAGCGCGCCATCTCCGCGCTCGGTGAAGGCCTCGCCGAGGGAGAGGACCGCAACGTCCTCTTCCACGACGCGGTGCGCCCCCTGCTGTCACAGCGCGTGATCCAGGACTGCGTCGACGCGCTGGAGCGCTACGAGGCGGTCGACGTGGCCATCCCGTCCGCGGACACGATCATCGTGACGCGTACGCACGGTGGCGACGGCGAGTTCATCACGGAGGTCCCGGACCGGTCCCGGCTGCGCCGCGGCCAGACCCCGCAGGCCTTCAAGCTGTCGACCATCCGCAAGGCGTACGAGGTCGCGGCCACAGACCCCAACTTCCAGGCCACCGACGACTGTTCGGTGGTCCTGAAGTACCTGCCGGACGTGCCGATCTACGTCGTGGCGGGCGACGAGTACAACATGAAGGTGACGCAGCCGGTCGACGTCTTCATCGCCGACAAGCTGTTCCAGCTCGCCTCCACCGCCGCCCCGCAGCAGGCCGACGAGGCCGCGTACCGCGAACTTCTCGCCGGCAAGACGCTGGTCGTCTTCGGTGGTTCGTACGGCATCGGGGCGGACATCGCGACCCTCGCCGAGCAGTACGGCGCCAAGGTGTACGCACTGGGCCGCTCCACCACCGGTACGCACGTCGAGAACCCCGAGCACGTCGACGACGCCCTGTCGAAGGCGTACTCGGAGACCGGCCGCGTCGACTACGTGATCAACACGGCGGGCGTGCTCCGCATCGGCAAGCTCGCCGAGACGGACAACACGACCATCCAGGAAGCGCTGAACGTCAACTACCTGGCCCCCGTGCAGATCGCCCGCGCCTCGCACAAGTACCTCGCGGAGACCAAGGGCCAGCTGCTGCTCTACACGTCCAGCAGCTACACCCGCGGTCGCGCCGAGTACAGCCTCTACTCCTCCACGAAGGCCGCCATGGTGAATCTCACCCAGGCCCTCGCGGACGAGTGGGCGGCCGACGGCGTGCGCGTCAACTGCGTGAACCCGGAGCGTACGGCGACCCCGATGCGCACCAAGGCGTTCGGCGACGAGCCCGCGGGCTCGCTGCTGTCGTCCGAGGCTGTGGCGCGTACGTCGCTCGACGTGCTGCTCTCGGAGCTCACCGGTCACGTCATCGACGTACGGCAGGTGGACCCGACCCGTGGCGCGTCCGAGGCGTCGGGATTCGAGCAGGCTCTCGCGGCCGTCCTTGACCGTCAGGAAGATGTGTAATACTGCTTGACAATTGAGAATTCGGGCCTCTGTAGTCGCCAATACAGCGATTTACAGAGGCCCGACTTCGTGAAACCGGACTTCACAATTCCATTGCATCGTCAATAACCGGCACCCATCTGGAGCAGGTTCTTCGTGATTTCGACCGCCATCCGCCTGGCCCGCGTGGGCAGCGGGTCCGAACTGGCCGCCGCCGCTGTCATCGGCCTCGGGTATCCGTGCGTCATGCTGGCCGCGCTGATCCCGAACCTCTGGTTCTTCGCGGCCGCCGTCGCCGCGACGTACCTCGCGGACCGGCATCTGCACCGGCGCGGCAGCTACTTGATCAACCGTCTCGGCAAGGTCCGGGCGGGTCTTTCGATCCGCTTCCTGGTGCGCCAGCTGCTGCTGATCCTGCTGCTGGCCCGCATGCAGCTGGCCGAGCAGACGATCTTCTACGTGACGATCGCCTCCCTGCTGCTCTTCTACGCGCTCCAGGCCCCGCACGGCGCACTCGTCACGCTGATCCGCCTGCGCCGCCGGATGCCGGTCGTCACCCGCAACGTCGACCTCGGCATGCTGAACATCCCGCCGGCCCCGCCCCAGCGGCTGCTGAACCGGTCCGCCGAGAAGATGCTGCACCTCGACGTCTTCGCCGTCGCGGGCGTGCTGATCGCGGTCCAGAGCGGAACGTACGCCGTCGGCTACGCGGGCCTCGCGCTCACCCTGACGCTGGCCGTCGCGTACGTCGCGGCGCTGCTGCCGTACACGCGGCGCGGCCGTCGGGTGCCGGCGGCGGAGACGGTCCTGGAGGGCATCGACGCCTGGCTGGGCGACTACCGGCCCACCACGGTCCTGTACTTCTCCGGCTCCCGGGAGTCGGCGTACCAGGTCAACATGTGGCTCGACACCATGAAGCAGCTCGACGGCAGGCCGCTGATCGTCCTGCGCGAGCGCCACATCGTGCCGCAGCTCGGCCCGACGTCCGTGCCGGTGATCTGCGTCCCGAGCGCCACCCACCTGATGAACATGGACCTGTCCACAGTCCGCGTCGCGCTCTATGCCGCCAACGTCGGCAAGAACATCCACATGCTGCGCGTGCCCACCATGAAGCACGTCTTCATCGGGCACGGCGACAGCGACAAGGTCGCGAGCATCAACCCGTTCAGCAAGGTGTACGACGAGGTGTGGAGCGCGGGCCGGGCCGGCCGCGACCGCTACGCGCTCGCCGACGTCGGCGTCCGCGACGAGGACATCGTCGAGGTGGGCCGCCCGCAGCTCGCCCCGATCCAGCCCTGGAGCGGTACGCCGAAGAATCCCGTCCCCACCGTGCTGTACGCCCCCACGTGGGAGGGCTGGGACGACAGCCCGGGCAACACCTCGATCCTGCTGGCCGGCGAGAACATCGTCAGCCGCCTGCTGAAGGCCGAGCAGCCGGTCCGGGTGCTCTACAAGCCGCACCCCTTCACCGGGACGCGCAGCCCCCAGGCCAAGGCCGTTCACGCCCGGATCACCGCCATGGTGGAGGCGGCCGCCGCCGACCGTGCCACCGACCCCCGCTGGGCGAAGGACGCCGCCGCGCTCCAGGCGGAGCAGGCCGCGGCCAAGGCCGAGCTGGCCCGTATCGACGCGCGGCTGGGCGAGTTGGGTGCCAAGGGCAAGGCCGGCGCCAAGAACGGCAAGGACGAGGCCGAGACGTCCCGTGACGCCCTGCCCGACCTGGCACGCGAGGCCGAGCTGGCGCAGCTGAGGGACGAGTGGAACGACGCGTACTGGCGCTCCTTCGGCTGGTGGGAGCACCGGGTCATCACCGGGGCCGAGCCGCGCCTGTACGACTGCTTCAACGAGTCGGACGGCATGGTCTCCGACATCTCCAGCGTGGTGTCGGACTTCATCGCGAGCGGCAAGCCGTACGCCGTGACCGACTCCGCGGAGCTGGGGGTCGAGGAGTTCAAGCAGCAGAACACCGCCGTACGCGCCGCCGTGATCCTCAACAACGACGCGGAGCAGCTCGGTGAGCTGCTCGCCGCCATCACGGGCGGCGAGGGCGCCGACCCGCTGGCGGAGGCACGGCGCGAGCTGAAGGCGTACCTGCTGGGACCCGACGAGCCCGCGTCCATCGTGCAGTTCAACGACGCCGTAAGGGCCCTGGCGGCCAAGTCCGGGGCCCGCAACCAGGGGGTGGCCCAGCGCACCGGCGACGAGGTCGCCGCGGACCCGAGCGACTCCGCTCCGGAGGCCACCGGAATCGACTCGACCGTGGCGGGCTGACCCCCGACAGCTGGTTGATACCCAGACAAACATATGAATCAGGCCCGGCAGGGCGTCTTTCGAGACGTCCTGCCGGGCCTTTCGTGTGGGATGTGGCGAGCGTCACGTGGAAAAGTAACGATGGTGAACAACCCACACCCATGTGCCGACTGTCTTGGATGTCGATGAAAGAGAATGAGACGGGCATGGCCGCAGTCGAGATTCCCGATGTAACCGTGATCATCGGTGCCTACGAGGCGATGCCTTACCTGATCCCCTGCCTGGACTCGGTGGAAGCCCAGACGCTGGGTGCCGACCGTATAGAGATCGTGGCTGTCAATGACGGCTCGACCGACGGGACCGGAGCGTATCTCGACGAATTCGCAGCCAGGAGCAAGGTCGCTACGCGCGTCGTTCACCAGGAGAATTCCGGTGGACCCAGCGGCCCCCGAAACGTAGGCCTCGACATGGCCCGCGGCCGTTACGTGTTCTTCCTCGACGCCGACGACTACCTCGGCGAAGAGGCGCTGGAGCGCATGGTCGCGATGGCCGACCGCAACGGCACGGACGTCGTGCTGGGCAAGATCGAGGGCGTCGGGCGCGGTGCGCCCAAGTCGATGTTCGGCCGCACGCTGGAGCGTACGGATCTCTTCTCCTCCAACATCAAATTCACGCTCAGCGCGGAGAAGCTCTTCCGGCGCGAGCTGCTGGAGAAGCACGGGATGCGCTTCGATCAGCAGCTGTACACCGGTGAGGACGCACGCTTCACCCTTGAGGCTTATGTGCGAAGCGCCGGGGTTTCGATCATCGCCGACTACGTCTGTCTCTACATCGTGCGCCGAGACGACGGAAAGCACATCACGCAGAGCGGCAGTTACGCGATGCGCTTCGATTCGGCGAAGGCCCTGATGAACCTGATCGCCGACCTCTTCCCGCCGGGCGAGAAGCGCGACGAGTTGATGATCCGGCCCTTCGTGATCACGTTACTCCCGCAGTTCGACCACCGCTGGCTGAAGGCGAAGACCGCCACCCGCCAGGACAAGCTCGATCTCGCGCAGCCGCTCACGGACAAGTACTGGACGCCCGGCGTTGCCCGCCGGCTGAAGGTTCCGGAGCGGCTGCGCTTGCATTACGTCGCCGAGGGGCGGGCCGATCTCCTGGAGGAGCACCTGAAGTTCCTCCAGGCGAAGGAGGTTCCCGAGGTGATCCGCAAGGGCTCGGCCGGCAAGCCGTACCTCGCGTACCCGCACTTCCGGGACAAGAAGGCGGGCGTGCCCGACGAGATGTTCGCGGTCACGGTCGCGGAGTGGGTCGGCGGGGTGCGCGTGAGCGTGCCGCGGGCCGGCCGGCCCCAGCCGTCCTTCGCGCGGCGCGTGGTGCGCAGGCTGCGCAGGATGGCGCGCGGCGCGGTGGCGGGCCGCCCGGTCCGCTCCTGACGGGCAGTCACGCAGCCTCCGGATCATCTCCCGACTCCCCGTGGTGGCAACGGAGATGAGCCGGAGGCGGTGCCGGGCCGGTGCCGCCCGCGTCGAGCGCGGATGGCCGGCCGCTGTGACCGGCGTGGTGACCGGTGCGGTGACGGCGGCCGTGGCCGGCCGTCCACGGGGCGAAATGCGGAGGCGGCGTCCGGAGCGGCTCACGTACATTGCGGGGAGAACCGGGCGATCAAGAGTGGGGTCTGTACGTGTCAGGGGCAAGGCAGGGCGCAGCAGAAGCCCGCAGGATCGTTGTGAAGGTCGGCTCCTCCTCACTCACCACCGCGTCGGGAGGCCTGGACGCGGACCGGGTCGACGCGCTGGTCGACGTACTGGCCAAGACGCGCAGCGGCGGCGAGAAGGAGATCGTGCTCGTGTCGAGCGGCGCCATCGCCGCCGGACTCGCGCCGCTGGGGCTCGCCCGCCGCCCCAAGGACCTCGCGCGGCAGCAGGCCGCCGCGAGCGTCGGCCAGGGCCTGCTGGTGGCCCGCTACACCGCTTCCTTCGCGCGGTACGGCGTGCGCGTCGGCCAGGTGCTGCTGACCACCGACGACACCAGCCGCCGCGCGCACTACCGCAACGCCTACCGGACGCTGGACCAGCTCCTCGCCATGGGCGCGGTCCCTGTCGTCAACGAGAACGACACCGTAGCCACGGACGAGATCCGCTTCGGCGACAACGACCGGCTCGCCGCCCTCGTCGCCCACCTCGTACGGGCCGACCTGCTGGTCCTCCTGTCGGACGTGGACGGGCTGTACGACGGCGACCCGAGCCTCCCCGGCACCTCGCGCATCGACGAGGTGCGCGGCCCCGACGACATCGCCCACGTCTCCATCGGCAGCGCGGGCAAGGCCGGGGTCGGCACCGGCGGCATGGTGACCAAGGTCGAGGCCGCGCGGATCGCCGCGGCCGCCGGCATCCCCGTCGTCCTCACCTCCGCCATCCACGCCGCCGACGCCCTCGCCGGCCGTGACACCGGCACGTACTTCCACCGCACCGGCCGCCGCAGCGCCGACCGGCTGCTGTGGCTCGCCCACGCCTCGACGCCGCAGGGCGCGCTCGTACTCGACGACGGGGCGGTACGAGCCGTGGTCGAGCGGCGTACGTCGCTGCTGCCCGCCGGAATCGCCCGCGTCGAGGGCGAGTTCAGCGCCGGCGACCCGGTCGAACTGCGGGACACCGCGGGTGTCGCCGTCGCGCGCGGACTCGTCAACTACGACGCCAAGGAGATCCCGCAGCTGATCGGCCGCTCCACCCGTGACCTGGCGAAGGAGCTCGGGCCGGCGTACGAGCGCGAGGTCGTACACAGGGACGATCTGGTGGTTCTCCACTCCTGAAACGGCTGAAAGACCCGCCTCGCGACAGAGACCTTCACGAAAACGGCCCCGCGCCAGGCCCAGGACTGGTCAACTTTGTTGCGGGGGAAACAGCGCGGGGTACAGCACAGCAACGCATTACAGGAGGCCGCCGGTGAGACGAGCGCGTCCGGGGGCGCTGCCCCGAGGGACGGCCGAGCGAGCCCTGACCAGTGTCGGGGCGGGGGCGGACTTCGACGACGCCCCGGAGCCGGACCAGGGGCAGGCATCCGGCCAGGAGGCCCACGGCACGCGGGAGGTGTCGAGGCTCTGGCACATCACCCTCAGCGTCTCGGGCGCCGAGGCGCCGCTGCAGGAGGTCAGGCGAGGACTCGAACAGCTCGCCCACGACCATCCGTTCCTGCTGACCAGCAGGTACGCCAACGATCACGCGGAGATCCGGTACTGGGAAGAGGCGCGGGACCTGCACGACGCCGCGGCCGTCGCGCTGCGCCTGTGGGGCGAGCACCGGTCGACCTCGAAGCTGCCTCCGTGGGAGATCGTGGGCCTGGAGGTCATCGACCGCGACACTTACCACCTGCGGATCGCCGAGGGGTACGGCCCGCCGCCCGCGGCGCCGGTCGGTGTGCATCCGTACTGAATGCCGTGACCGTCGGGGCGGCCGTGTCCCGGCGCTCCGGGGGCCCGCTCCGGGTGCGTCCCCGTCTCGGGGAGCGGGATACCCGGTGAATGCCCACAGAACGCGCATTACCCTGCGGGTATGACCTCGCACTCTCCTCTCGCCGGTACCGACACGGCCGCGTCCCCCGTCACGCTGACCGCCCGGCGGGCCCGCGCCGCCGCCGACGCGATCGCGCCACTCCCGCGCTCCGTCAAGGACGCCGCGCTGCTGGCCGTCGCCGACGCGCTGCTGGCCCGTACGGACGAGATCGTCGAGGCCAACGGCAAGGACGTCGACAAGGCCCGCGCCGCCGGCACGAGCGAGACGGTCATCGACCGGCTGACGCTGACCGCCGAGCGGGTCGCCGCCATCGCGTCCGACGTCCGGGACGTGGCGGGACTGCCCGACCCGGTAGGTGAGGTCGTACGCGGCTCCACCCTGCCCAACGGCATCGACCTGCGGCAGGTACGTGTGCCGCTCGGCGTCGTCGGGATCATCTACGAGGCCCGGCCGAACGTCACCGTGGACGCGGCGGCGCTCTGCCTGAAGTCCGGCAACGCGGTGCTGCTGCGCGGCTCCTCGTCGGCGTACGCCTCCAACACGGCCCTCGTGGGCGTCCTGCGCGACGCGATCGCCGGGGCCGGTCTGCCCGCCGACGCCGTGCAGCTCGTGCCGGGGGAGTCCCGCGATTCCGTACGCGAGCTGATGCGCGCCCGCGGTCTGGTCGACGTGCTGATCCCGCGCGGCGGCGCGTCCCTGATCCGTACGGTCGTCGAGGAGTCCACCGTCCCCGTGATCGAGACGGGCACCGGCAACTGCCACGTCTACGTCGACTCCGAGGCGGACATCGACATGGCCGTCGACATCCTCGTGAACTCCAAGGCGCAGAGGCCCAGCGTCTGCAACGCGGCCGAGACGCTCCTCGTTCACCAGGACATCGCCGACGCCTTCCTGCCGCGCGCCCTGGACGCGCTCGCCGAGGCGGGCGTCACGGTCCACGGCGACGAGCGGGTGCTCCCGTACGCCGAGGGGTCCAAGGCGGCCGTCGTGGCGGCCACGGAGGACGACTGGGAGGCCGAGTACCTGTCGTACGACATCGCCGCCGCGGTCGTCGACTCGCTGGACGGGGCCGTCACCCACATCCGCCGCTGGACCTCGGGGCACACCGAGGCGATCGTCACGACGTCGCAGGCCGCTGCCCGGCGCTTCACGCAGCTGGTGGACTCGACCACGGTCGCGGTGAACGCGTCCACACGCTTCACGGACGGCGGTCAGTTCGGTTTCGGCGCCGAGATCGGGATCTCGACGCAGAAGCTGCACGCGCGCGGCCCGATGGGTCTGCCCGAGCTGACCTCGACGAAGTACATCGTGACGGGCGACGGCCACACGCGCTGAGGAAAAACCGTCGGCACGACGCCTCGTGGTTTGCACGTTCTCTGCCCAAAACGACCGTCCAGGTCTAGGCTGAACGAGTGCCGGACGACGTGGGGGGCAAGCCGTTCCAGGACGGCTGGGAGCCCGACGACGACCGCGGAGGCGCGGACGAGGACTTCGCCTCCGTGGTGTTCGACGAGGACTTCGTACAGGCCGCCGAGATCCATGAACCGACCGCCGTCGAGCGGTTGTTGTCCGCCGCCCAGGCGCGCGCCGAGGCCGAGGCGGCCAGGGCGCGAGCCGGCAAGCTCTCCCCGGACGACGACCTCTACGACGACGGGTACGGCTCCGAGTACGGCGTCCGGGAACCCGGCCACGACGGCGCGTACGGGCCGCTGGACGCCGACGACGAGTACGGCGACGGCACGGGTCCGTACGGGCGGCACGGCGGCGCCCTGCGGCCGTACCGGGGCCATGCGCGCTGGCACCGGCCCGTGGCCTGGATGCTGGCCCTGCTGATGGGCGTCGGCATGGTGGCGCTCGCCTTCACCGCGGTCTACCGGGGGGCGTCCGGAGGGCGGGAGGACCAGGTGCCGCTGCCCGCGACGAGCGACAACCCGCGGCCGGCCGACCCCTCAGCGTCCGCCGAGTACTCCGCACCCGCCGCGCCCGCGGTTCCGCGCAGCGCGCCCTGACCGGGCCCGAGGGGGCCGGACCTCCGCCGATCACGCTCCGTGTCGGAAGTCGTCACAACTTGTCGCGCACCAGGGCGTTTACGTTCCCTTCCGCCGACCTACCCTGAAGGTATGGCAGGGCACGGAGAGCCACCTGAGGGGGCCCCCGAGGGCCTCCCGGGCGGCAGCGACGACGAATACCGGTCCGTCGTCTTCGACGAATCGTTTGTGCGGGCTGCCCGCCTCCAGGAGTACTCCGCCCAGGAGCGGATGGACGACCATGAGAGGGCCGTGCGCAGCCGCCCCGTGTGGTCGGGCCGGGCGCGGGGCGGGGAACGCCGCAGGGGCGCCGGACCCATGCAGGCGCTGGTGCTCGTCCTGCTGGTCGCGATCGCCTTCGGTACGGCCATCTACATGGGCGTACGCCATCCGTACCAGCCGCCGGCGGCCGCGCGCGCGGGGCTGCTTCGGACGACGGTGATACCGCTGGCTCCGGAGGGCCGGGTGCCGGGCGGAGAGCCCGCCGAGCTCTTCGAGCGCAGTCCGGCCGCGCAGTTCCGGACGGGCGCCGAGGGCATCACCATGCCGTCGGCGCGGCGCACCACCCACTTCTCGGAGGGGCAGGTGATGGCCGCGCTGACCATCACGAAGGACTACCTCGTCGAGTCGTCCCTCGACCCCGGCGTACTGAAAGGCTCCACGGTCCGGCCGGTGCGCGCGCTGCTCGACCCCGACCAGCTGACCCAGTTCGACCGCAGCTTCGACGCCCCGGCCGACGACGGCAGGCACGCGGCCACGGGATGGCTGGTCCGCTTCGACCCGGCGAAGGTGACGGTCGTGGGCCCGCAGGCGCGCGTACAGGGCGTCCTGCGTGTCGAGGAGACCGAGTCCGACCGCCTCGAAGTGACCTCGGACCACACCTTTGTGTACGCGCTGCGCCCGGCGGGTTCCTCGGCCGGGGACGCGCGGGCGGACGGCGCGTCGCTGTTCACCGTCCGCCGCGAGCTGCACTTCCGCTTCGACCGCGACGACCTGCGGATGCACCGGGCCGAGCTGCTCGCCTCGTACGTCCAGGCCGGGCCCCAGGCGTGCTCGGCCGACGCGGTGAGTCACCTGCGGCCGGTCCTGGCCGGGCAGCGCGCCTCGTCCGAGGGGCCGGCCGGGACGGACCCGTACGCGACGGGCCCGGCCACGGCGGCCCTGTGCGGGACGCTCGCGCCGAGCGCGATGCCCAGCACGCGGGGCGGCGGCTAGCTCTTGCCGGTGTCGCCGCTGCTTCCGTTGGTGCTGCCGCTGCCGCCGGTGAACCTGTCCCGCAGCTTGCCGCCCAGGTCGCCCGCGCCACCCGCGATGTCGCCCACGAGCTTCATCAGCGGGTCCTTGCTGGTGCGTACCGTGTCGGCGTAGTGGGACGCGGACTCGCGGAAGGAGTCCGTGACGGAGGTGTCGCCGTCCTCGTCGCGCTTCGGGTAGTGGCCGTCCATGATCCGCTGGTGGTCGCGGCTCTCCGCCCACTTCTTCAGCTCCGCGGCCCGCACCGTGGTGAACGGGTGCGAGCGCGGCAGCACGTTGAGGATCTTCAGCACGGAGTCGCGCAGGTCGCCCCCCGCCTCGTACTCCTCGGCCTGCTCCAGGAACGCGTCCACGTTCATCTCGTGCAGGTGATTGCCGCCGGCGATCTTCATCAGGCCGCGCATCGACGCCTGGAGGTCCTGGCCGACCAGCAGACCGGCACGGTCGGCGGAGAGCTCCGACTTGCGGAACCACTCGCGCAGCGCCGTCACGATCGCCATGATCGCGATGTTGCCGAGAGGGATCCACGCGACCTTGAGCGCCAGACTCGTGAGGAAGAGCAGGATCGTGCGGTAGACGGAGTGGCCGGACAGTGCGTGGCCCACCTCGTGGCCGACGACCGCCCGCATCTCCTCCTCGTCGAGCAGCTCGACCAGGCCCGTCGTCACCACGATGATCGGCTCGTCGAGACCGATGCACATGGCGTTGGGCTTCGGGTCCTGCGTGACGTACATCGGAGGGACCTTCTGCAGGTCCAGGATGTAACAGGCGTCCAGCAGCATCGCGTGCAGATGGGCGAACTGGGCCTCGCTCACCCGCACCGAGTCGGACAGGAAGAGCAGCCGCAGGCTCCGCTCGGGAAGCAGCCCGCTGAGGGCCTTGAACACGGTGTCGAAGCCGGTGAGCTTGCGCAGGGCCACCAGGGCCGAGCGGTCCGCCGGATGTTCGTACGCCCGGGACGAGATGCCCGGGAAGCGCCGGCGATTGCGGCTCGGTACGTTCTCGTGATTGCCGTCGGTCATGTGTGGCCCCCTGTCTACGAGTGTTTCCCGTCCCCCGGACAGCCTCAGCGTAAGCGCTCACGCGCGGCGCGCTCGGCCGGTTCCCGGGGCCGGACAACGCGTGAACGACTGAGTCGGCGTGAGCGTGCCCGCACCGCCCGCATACGATGTCCGCGAAGTCTCCGCTCCGACTCCCGATAGGTCCTGCCGAAGATGAGCCTCCACAGCACCGCTGTCTCCCTCGTGACCCTCGCCTCCGGTGAGGGCGGCGAGCACGGCGGGAACCACGAATCCCTCAACCCGTACCTCACCGGCGGCGGCGCCTTCCTGGCGCTCCTGCTGCTGCTGTGGATCACCACGCGCTTCAATCGGGACCGCTGAGGCAGGGCCGCGGGACGGGGCCAGTAGGCTCTGCACGCATGGGAAAGCAGCAGAGGCCGAGCGGTCCTGGCAAGCGCCGACTCGGCGTGATGGGCGGGACGTTCGATCCGATCCATCATGGACACCTGGTGGCCGCCAGTGAGGTGGCCGCCCAGTTCCACCTCGACGAGGTGGTGTTCGTACCGACCGGGCAGCCGTGGCAGAAGAGCCACAAGCAGGTCTCCCCGGCCGAGGACCGCTATCTGATGACGGTCATCGCGACGGCGTCCAACCCGCAGTTCTCGGTGAGCCGGATCGACATCGACCGCGGCGGTCCGACGTACACCATCGACACACTGCGGGACCTGCGCGACCTGAACAGCGACGCGGACCTGTTCTTCATCACCGGCGCCGACGCGCTCGCCCAGATCCTCACCTGGCGGGACGCGGAGGAGCTGTTCTCGCTCTCCCACTTCATCGGTGTGACCAGGCCCGGCCACGACCTGACGGACGACGGGCTGCCCAAGGGCGGTGTGTCCCTGGTGGAGGTTCCGGCCCTGGCGATCTCGTCGACCGACTGCCGGGCGAGGGTCGCGGCGGGCGAGCCTGTCTGGTACCTCGTTCCGGACGGTGTGGTCCGCTACATCGACAAGCGCGCGCTGTACCGCGACTGAGCGGTCTCCGCGGCCGTACGGGGAGCACAGACAAGCAGGGAGAGGGGCACCGGTGAACGACCGACACTACCCGTACGACCCGTACGCGCAGGATCCGTACGCCCGGCAGCCGGAGATCATCGGCTACGACGCGTACGGGCAGCCGGTGTACCAGCAGGCGACACAGCAGCAGGAACAGCAGCAGTACGACGCGCAACAGCAGCAGGGGTACGGCTACGACCCCTACGCCCAGCAGCAGCCGGCGTACGACCCGTACGCGCAGCAGCAACAAGAGCAGCAACAGCAGCAACAGCAGTACGGGTATGTCGACACCGCTCAGCAGCAGCAGTGGATTCCGCAACAGGCCGCGCCCCCGCCCGCTCCCGCGCCTGCTCCTGCCCCGGCCCGCGCGCCGGAACCGGAGCCGGTCCGCGAGGCCGTTCCCGTGCCCGAGCAGCGCCGTCCCAAGAACGAGTACGCGACCGAGCAGTTCTCCTTCGTCGAAGAGCCGGACGAGAACTCCGAAGACGTCATCGACTGGCTGAAGTTCACCGAGAGCCGCACCGAACGCCGTGAGGAGGCCAGGCGCCGGGGCCGCAACCGCGTGGTCTCCCTGGTCGTCGCCCTGGCCCTCGTCGTCGCGGGCGGTGTCGGGTACCTCTGGTACGCGGGCATGCTGCCCGGTCTCGCCGGGAAGAAGGACGCTCCGGATGCCGCGTCGGGGCCGCAGAAGCGCGACGTGATCGCGGTGCACCTGCACACCACGAAGGGCGCCACGTCGACCGTGCTCCTCGTGGACAACACCACGACGGAACGCGGCACCACTGTGCTGCTCCCCAATGCGCTCTCCGTCGCGAACGACGACGGCATCACGACGACGCTCGCCAAGTCGGTCGACGAGGACGGTTCGGCAGGCACGCGCGAGGCGATCGGTTCCGTACTCGGGACGAAGATCGGCGGCACCTGGCGGCTCGACACCCCCTACCTGGAGAACCTCGTCGAGCTGGTCGGCAACATCGAGATCGACACCGACACCGATGTGCCCGACACCAAGAAGGGCGCGACTCCCGTGGTGAGGCAGGGCAAGGAGCAGACGCTGAGCGGCCGGATGGCCGTCGCGTACGCCACCTACCGGGCGCCGGGCGAGGCCGAGGCCGAGCAGCTCCAGCGGTTCGGCCACGTGATGCAGGGCGTCCTGAAGAAGATCTCGGACGACCCGCAGGCCGCGACCACCACCATCCGCACGCTGGCGCAGATCCTCGACCCGTCGCTGCCGGAGAAGGACCTCGGTGCGTCGCTCGCCAAGCTCGCCGAGCACGCCAAGCGCGGCGCCTACGAGACGGCGCAGCTGCCGGTCCAGCCCGACGGCAGGCTGAGCGACTCCGCCGCCGACAGTGTGGTGAAGGACATCCTCGGCGGCACGGCCAGCAGCCCGGAGCAGGGCGCGGCCGTCCGGGTCGTCGTCAGGAACGCCCACGGGGACACGGACGCCACGGAGGGTGCTCGGATCGCGCTGGTCAATGGCGGCTACACGTTCGTGGACTCCGGCAAGGCCACCGCGGTGGTCACGTCGTCGCAGGTCAGCTACGGCGAGGCGGCCAAGAAGGCCACGGCCGAAGAGGTCGCGAAGACACTGGGTCTGCCGGCGGGCGCGGTGCGCAAGGGGAAGGCCGCCGCGAACGCCGATGTGACGGTCGTACTGGGCCAGGATTTCAAGGTGAAGTAATCCCGTCGGGGCTGTCGGCGGTCCGTGAGACCCTGGGGGTATCTCTGACCGCCGACGAAAGCCTGCTAGTGACCGCCACTGACCGTTCCATCGAGCTCATCAACGCCGCCGCTCAGGCGGCCGCCGACCGGCTCGCGCACGACATCATCGCCTACGACGTGAGCGATGTGCTGTCCATCACGGACGCCTTCCTGGTCGCCTCGGCGCCCAACGACCGCCAGGTCAAGTCGATCGTCGACGAGATCGAGGAGCGGCTGAACAAGGACCTCGGCGTCAAGCCGGTCCGTCGTGAGGGCGACCGCGAGGCCCGCTGGGTGCTCCTGGACTACGTCGACATCGTCGTCCACGTCCAGCACAGCGAGGAGCGTGTCTTCTACGCTCTGGAGCGCCTCTGGAAGGACTGCCCCGAGATCTCCCTGCCCGAGGACGCCGTCAAGACGCGCGGCCTGGCCGAGGAGCACGCCAAGCTGCGTGCGGCCGGTGAAGTGGACGGAGACCTGAGCTGAACAGCAGCGACACCGGCGCCGGCCAGAAGGGCCGGGGCCGCCGCATCGTCCTGTGGCGGCACGGCCAGACGGCCTGGAATCTGGAGCGCCGTTTCCAGGGCAGCACCGACATCGAGCTGACCGAGACCGGCGTCGCCCAGGCGCGCCGGGCCGCCAGGCTGCTCGCCTCCCTGAAGCCGGACGCGATGATCGCGTCCGACCTCAAGCGGGCGTCGGGCACGGCCGCCGAGCTGTCGGCTCTGACGGGCCTCGACGTGACGCACGACGCGGCGCTGCGCGAGACGTACGCGGGTGCCTGGCAGGGGCTGACGCACGACGAGATCATCGGGCAGTTCGGCGAGCAGTACGCGGCGTGGAAGCGCGGCGAGCCGGTGCGGCGCGGTGGTGGCGAGCTGGAGACCGAGGTCGCCGATCGGGCGGCTCCTGTCGTGCTCGCGCACGCCGACAAGCTGGCCGAGAACGGCACGCTGGTCGTCGTCAGCCACGGCGGCACCATCCGCACCACCATCGGCCGGCTCCTGGGTCTGGAGTCGTACCACTGGGAGGGCCTCGGCGGTCTCTCCAACTGCTGCTGGTCGGTGCTGGGCGAAGGCGCCCGCGGCTGGCGGCTGCTGGAGCACAACGCCGGGACGCTCCCGGAACCGGTGCTCGGCGACGACGACTGACGGATTTCACTTATCCCAGGTCGCAGGCTAAAGTTCTTCTTGTTCGCAGCGCACAGCGCGGAGAACAGCGGGGCTATAGCTCAGTTGGTAGAGCGCCTGCATGGCATGCAGGAGGTCAGGAGTTCAATTCTCCTTAGCTCCACAATCAGGATCCCGGTTCCTCCTCCAGGAGGGGCCGGGATTTCTTGTTGTGCCGGTTGAGGGATTCCATCTGCTGCCGGCTCTCCTCGTCGTTGGGTGTGTAGGCGACGATCCTGCATTCCGGCATTCCGTTGATGGACAGGGACACCGACGTCATCCGTAGCTCACCCACCGCTTCGTGACGGAAGGTCTTGACGTGCGGGCCCGGCGGTACGACATCGCCGCTCTCCCACAGTCCGGCGAAGTACGGACTGGCGGCGGAGAGACGCCGGATGAACGTCTCCCAGACCGGCTCGCCCACATGCCGCCCGTACGCCCCGCGCAACTGCGCCACCATCCTGGGCAGTTCCTCCTCGCGGAAGACCAGCGGACAGGACGGCTCCGGCACGGTGAACAGCGTCCACAGCGCGTTGCGTACGGCGGTCCCGGGCGTCGGCGTGGAGGGCATGCCGAAGAGGCCGCGGTAGGCGTCGTTGGTCGCCAGGATGTCGTAGCGCGTGTTGTAGACGACGGCCGGGCGGGGCGAGAGCGCGTCGATGATGCCCTGGATCTCCGGACTGACACTCTGGACGTCCGCCTCGCGGTCCGGGGCGTACGGCACCTCCGCCAGATCGTAGAGATGCTCCCGCTCCGGCTGGTCGAGGCGGAGCGTCCGTGCGACGGCGTCCAGGACCTGGGCCGAGGCGTTGATCGGGCGGCCCTGCTCCAGCCACGTGTACCAGGTGACGCCCACCCCGGAGAGCTGCGCGACCTCCTCGCGGCGCAGCCCCGGTGTGCGGCGGCGCAGGCCCGGTGGCATGCCGACGTCCTCGGGGGTCACCCGGGCCCGCCGGCCGCGCAGAAAGGCGGCCAGCTCCGGTCTGCGCCGCTGAGCCGTGGTCATCGTCGTCATGCCCCCATGGTCGTCGCGCTGCCCGGCCCTTGCCAGGTGCTGTCAGTACCAGCATCAGTGGGCTCTCGTTACCCGTACCGGACCGGCGTCAGGCTCGACGCCATGACGACAAGCTCCCCTGCGGGTCCAAGTCCCGTATCCAGTAAAGGCCCTGCCACTGACATCGCCCTCCCGGCCGTGCGTGCGCGGCCGGGGCTGTTGCTCGCGGTCGTGCTCGCCGCGCAGTTCATGGCGCTGCTCGACGTCTTCATCGTCAACGTCGCCGCCCCGACCATCCGCACCGAACTCGACGCGTCCGGAGCCGGATTGCAGATGGTCGTCGCCGGATACACCATCGCGTACGCCGTCCTGCTGATCACCGGTGCCAGACTCGGCGACCTGATCGGCCACCGCCGCGCCTACCTGGGCGGCCTCGCGCTGTTCACCGTGGCCTCGCTCGCCTGCGGACTGGCGGCCGGCCCCGGCCAGTTGATCGCGTTCCGGCTGGTCCAGGGCGCGGGCGCGGCGCTGATGATCCCGCAGGTGCTCAGCCTGATCCAGCGCAACTTCGAGGGCGAGGCGCGGGTGAGTGCGCTGGGTGCGTACTCGGCCGTGCTCGCCACCGGGGCCGCCGCAGGACAGGTGGCGGGCGGAGTGCTGGTCAGCGCCGACCTGTTCGGTACGAGCTGGCGCCCGGTGTTCCTGGTGAACGTGCCGATCGGCCTCGCCCTGCTGTTCCTCGGCGCGCGCCTGCTGCCGCGCGACCGGCGCAGTGAGCCGGAACGCGCGCGCGGTCTCGACCTGCCGGGCCTGGTGCTGCTCGCCGCCGCTGTGACGCTCTTCACGGTGCCGCTGGTGCTCGGGCAGGAGCAGGACTGGCCGCTGTGGTCCTGGCTGTCCCTGGGGGCCTCGGTGGCACTGTTCGCGGGTTTCCTGGCCTTCGAATCACGGCTGGCCGCACGCGGGGGCGCGCCGCTGGTCGCGCCGAGGGTGCTGCGGATCCCGGGCATGGGGCTCGCGGCCCTGCGGATCGCCGTGGTGATGGCGGTCAACGCGGGCTTCCTGTTCGTGCTGACCCTGCACGTGCAGGGCGGCCTCGGGTATTCGGCCCTCCGCGCGGGGCTCACCTTCGCACCGACCGCGGTGGTCTTCGGAGTGGTCGGGCTGACCTGGCGGCGCTGGCCCGCCCGGCTGCAAGGGGTGCTGGTTCCCGGTGGTTTCCTGCTGGCCGGGCTGTCATCGGTGGCCGTCGGTCTGGTGTTCCGGGACGGGGGCGGTGGAGGGGCCGGGATGTACGCCGCCTTCGCGGGCGTCGGCGCGGGCCTGGCACTCGGTTTCAGCCCGACGCTCACGGGCGCGCTCGCGACCGTACGGCCACAGGACGCGGCGGACGCCAGCGGGCTGCTCGTCACGGTCACGCAGCTGGGTCAGTTGCTCGGGGTCGCGACATTCGGCACTCTTTTCCTGAACCGGCTGAATGCGCCGGGGGTGCATGCGTACGCGGATGCGCTGTGGGTATGCGCTCTTGCGCTGGCTGCGGCGTCGATCTTCGGAGCGGCGGCGGGCCTCCTTCGCCCACGTCACTGACCCCCCTTGCGGAGCCATGGCAGAATCGGACCGCCGGAGGGGGACGACGGTCTGATGGGGAGGGAGAGCGCGATGCCCGCGAGCATCCTCGATGCGGTCCGTGGTCTGCCCGGCAGCGACAACGGAGGTATCGCGTACGTGTGCACGGCCTGCCGCCACAGCTGGAGCTGAGTGATGGGCGCGCACAGGCGGAAATGCGACTGGTGCGGCAGTGGCACGCCCATCGTCAGGGACATGGAACCGGTCAACACCGACTACCAGTACTGGTGTGAGGAATGCGCCCGGGCGCTGATCATAAAAGGCGACCCCATCGAGACGTACCGCGAACTCGAAGGGGAGCCGATCTACGGACGGCTGCTCGACGAGCACTGCACGCTCAAACGCTTCTATTCGTTCGCCACAGCGTGAACAGGGTGAACAGCGCGGCGAGCGCCGTGAGCGGATAGAGCGCCGACAGCGTCATCTGGCCCAAGTTCTGACCGAGTTCGAGCCGTCCCGGGCCGTGCGGCACCCACCACAGCGCGTACGAACAGAACACCGCCGCCGTGGCCACCGCGGCCACCGTACGGCCGCGCGTGGCCAGGAACAGCACCACGGGCACGCACCACACCCAGTGGTGCGACCAGGAAACGGGGCTGACGAGGAGTGCGGTCACCGCGCACGCGACCACCGCCCCCGCCCGCTCGCCGCGCAGTTCTGCGACCACCGCGAGGGCGAGGCCCGCCACGGCCGCCAGGGCGGCGGTGACGGCCCACCACGGGCCCGGGTCGCCGGCATGCAGCAGCCGGGCCAGTACGCCGCGCAGGGACTGGTTGGCGGTGTCCTCGGCGTGGCCCACCCGGCTCGCCTCGAACACCATCCGCGTCCAGTAGCGATGCGAGTCGTACGGCAGGACGGCCGCGGCCGTCGCGGTGGCCGCGAGGAAGACCGCGGCCGCCGTCCCGGCCTGCCGGAGCCAGAGGTTGCGGGTCCGGCCCAGGGCTCCCCGTGCCCGTACGAGACCGGTGACCAGGAGGAAGACGGCGAAGAGCGCGGGTGTGAGCTTCACCGCAGCGGCGAGGCCGATGCCCGCGCCGGCCCACCGGTGACCGTCACGGCGGGTGAAGTCCCACAGCACCGCCGCCGCGAGCAGCAGATTGATCTGCCCGTACCGCAGCGTCGTCCACACCGGCTCGCACCAGACCGCGAACGCGGCGGTCAGCAGGACGGCGGTGGCGCTCTCGCGGCCCACCAGCCGCAGGGACAGCCGGACCAGCGCGACGAGCAGGAGGAGATTTCCGGCCGTCGCGAGCGTGCGCATCTCGGGCACCCCGAGGAGAGTCAGCGGGGTGAACAGAAGGGCGGCGAAAGGGGGATAGGTGGTCGGCAGGTTCGCCTCGGTGGCGCGCATCGCGTAGAGGTCCTGGCCTGCCCGGACGGTCTCGCCCTCGGCCCGGTAGACCATCAGGTCGATCAGCGAGACGTTGGCGGCGCGCTGGGCGGCCCAGAAGGCCGCGAAGGAGAGTAGGCAGACCGAGGCGGCGACGATTATCGGCCGCCGGGCGAGGGCGGGGCGGGCGGCTGCGGTCTGCGCGGTCACGGTCACGCAGGCTGACAGTACCGGGCGTATGGGGACAGAACGGGTGTGCGGGCAAAGGATTTGGTGGAGGGCCCGGGGGACCGTGTAATGTTGGCGGAGCCGCCGGGGAAACCCGCGAAGCGGCAGAACGCAAGGGGCTATAGCTCAGTTGGTAGAGCGCCTGCATGGCATGCAGGAGGTCAGGAGTTCAATTCTCCTTAGCTCCACAGGACGAAGGTCCCCCGGTCGAATCGACCGGGGGACCTTTCCTTTTCCGGCGGCTCAGCCTCTGCCGCTGCCCAGTGCCTTCCGGCCGCCGGGCGGCAGCGCGGGCCGCGCGGGGCGCTCGGGAGCCTCCTCCTCGAGGCGCAGTGCCAGGGCGGGGCAGCGGCGGACGGCGCGCTGCGCACGTCCCCGCAGGTGCACCGGGACCGGCGCGTCCGCCAGCGCCGGGAAGCCGTCCGGGCCGAGCCGGATCAGCTCGGGGACGATGTCCGCGCACAGGCCGTGGCCCTTGCACAGCGTCCAGTCGACCGCGAACTTCTCGCCGCTCGGGACGCCCTCTTCCTCGTAACCGGGGCCGGGCAGCGGCAGTACACCCATCGTCTCGCGGCCGCAGCCGCCGCCCAGAACGTGCGCCGCCAGGTCGTCCGTGAAGGCGCTGAGGGTGGAGACGAAGAAGCGCACCGAGCCGTCGGGGTGCTTGCACGCACCCCGGCCCTTCACGGCCTGCGTCACCTCGCGCAGCGCCTCCAGGGCGGCCTGACCACCCCCGTTGAGTACGTCGGAAAGGCCGCCCGCGGCGGCGGGCAGGCCGAGGCGGCAGGGGCCGCACTGGCCCGCCGTCTCGGCGGCCAGCCAGTTCGCGACGCGCAGGGACTCGCCGAGCGGGCAGGTCTCGGGACCGATCGGGAGGATCGCGCCCGCGCCCAGCGCGCCGCCGAACGAGGCGAGTGACTCGCGGGAGATCACGGCGTCGTGCGCGGCCACCGCGTCGATCCAGTTGCCGTGGTAGCCGCCCGTCAACACGCCCTGGGGGAGCGGCGGGGCGCCGGCCATCTGGAGGACGTAACGCAGCGGCACCCCGGTGGGCACCTCCACGACCATGGGGCGCGAGACGGCGCCGGAGATGGTGAGCATGACCGTGCCCGGCTCGTTCTCCAGACCGGTGTGGCCGTAGCGGCGGGCGCCTATGCGGGCGGCGACGGCCAGTTGCGCGAAGGTCTCCGTGTTCGACAGCAGCGTCGGTGCGCCGCCCACGCCCGTCTCCGCGGCGCGCTCGCGGCGTCCGGGCGGGAGCGCGGGGCCGCCGTTCGCGGCACGGATCAGGGAGGACGCCTCACCGGAGACCATGCGCTCCGGGGTGCGTACGATCCGTGCGCGCAACTGCTGGCCGCGCCGGTCCGACAGGCCCCGCTCGGCGAAAGCCGCGCGTATGGAGGCTTCGGTCGAGTTCCGGGTGACGCCGACGATCAGGGTGCGGGCGCCGAGCGCCTCGGCGGCGAGCAGGGCGCCGTCGAGCGCGAGGTGCGGGGCGCGGTTGAGCAGGACGGTGTCCTTGCGGCAGGCGGGCTCGCCCTCGCTGCCGTTGATGACGACCACCGGCCGCACCCCGCGCCGGATGGAGGCCTTCGCGACCGCCCGCAGCTTCTTGCCGAAGGGGAAGCCGGCGCCGCCGCGGCCGCGCAGCGAGATGAAGTCCGCGAGTTCGGCCAGACGCTCTCCGCCCATCGGCTCCAGTGGGCCGTGCACCTTCAGGTGCATGCCGAGGTCGAGGCGCTCGACCAGGTCGAAGCCGGTCGTCAGCTGGGGAAGGCCGACCACGCGTACTTCGGGGACGTCGGGAAGGGGGACGTTCAACGTCGGTCTCCTGCGGGTGCGTGCCAGGGCTCTCCGGCGGCGGGCCGGTAGAGCGGACCCGGCGCGGGCTCGGTGTCGTCGAGGGGGTGGGGGAGCGCTCCGGTGGGGGCGTCCGGGGCGTACGCCGGAGCGTCGGGTACGCCGTTACGGCTGTTCCAGGGAACGTCGGTTTCCGGGTTCGGGCTGTTCCAGGGAACGTCGGCTCCGGAGTTCGGGCCGTTCCAGGGAACGTCGGTTTCCGGGTTCGGGCCGTTCCAGGGAACCTCGGCTCCGGCGTTGGAGCCGTTCCAAGGGGCGTCGGTTCCGGCGGTCGCCTCGCCGTTCCAGAAAACGTCCGTTCCGGGGTCGGGGCCGTACCCGGGAAGGTCCGGTGCGGGGACCGCTCCCGGGCCGTACGCCGCGCGGTCCGGGTCGTAGGGCGGGCGGACGGCCTGAGCCGGCGGCGGGGGCGACGGAGTGGGCCAGCGGGGCGGCGGAGGCGCCGCCTGGACGGGGATCTCCTCCGTCATGGGGATCTGCTCCGCCAGGGGGATCTGTTCGGTGGGTGCGGAGGCGGACGACGCCGACACGGCGCGGTACGCCGCCGATATGCCGGTGTCCGGCGCCGCGCGAAGACCCTCGGCGGAGCGTCCGGCCTCGTACAGGGGCGGGGCGGGAGCCGCGAGACGCGGCTGGGCCTGCGCGTCGTCGCGGAACAACTGCTCGGGCCGGCGCTGCGCCCTTGGCGGCTCCGGCGGCGGTGCGAACCCGCCGCCCGGCAGCGGGGAGGTCGCGGCGTCGCGGACGGCCGGTTCCGGCGCAGCGGCCAGCGACCCGGAGGTGGCCAGCGCCACCAGGCGCTCGGCGACGGTCCGCTTGAGCGGCGGAGGCAGCAGGCGCAGCGAGAGGGCGCCGACGACCGCCGTGAGGGACAGGGCGTACATCGTGACGACCCAGCCCGCGGCGGGCCGTCCGGTGAACAGGCCGTGGACCAGGGCCGACCCCCAGGCCGGGTAGGCGACCATGTGCAGCGACCGCCAGCGGCCCGCTGTTCGGCCCGGGGTGGCGAACGCGCTGCGCAGGGCGCCGGTCGAGGCCGCGACGACCATGAGGAATCCGGCCAGCGAGCCGAATCCGATGAGGCCGGACGTACCGCTGACTCCGAGACCGAAGGGGATCAGGGCTCCCAGGAGCGCGACGTGCCCCAGCGAGACCTTGACCGTCACGTGCAGTAGCAGGAAGCCGAGAGAGGCGACCGCCGTGGCGCGGTGGATGCCCTGGGCGAGGAGGCGGTGGCGCGGCCGCAGCAGCAGCCTGTCGGTCGCGAGGAGGCCCCAGGCGACGGCGGCGGTCAGGGAGACCAGGGAGAGAACTCCGGTGGTGAAGTCGAGCGCGGCGCGCAGACTGTCGCTGCCCGCGACGGCGATCAGCGGTATGAGGATCAACGCGACGGCTGTGACGACTCCTTGTGCTGGGCGGCTCAATGAGGGGAAAGCGAGGGAGGAACTTATTTTTCGACGGTTCATGGGGGGCGACTCCGAATGGTTCGGCAAAGTGGTCCCGTTGCCGCATGCTAGGTCGACCCCTACCAGGTAGTGCGCCGTTTGAGGGTTTAGCGCGGAGACTGTGGGAAAACTTGCTCGATCGGTGCCCCGGATAGGGCCGATACGCGGAGTAACCCCTATGGCAAGTCCGGCTTCGTGGCGGTGACCGGCGACCGGGGAGTGTCCGAGTCCGCCGTCCGGATGCTCGATGCGGCCCTCTCGGGCGCTGCGGTACCCTGGCGCCATGCGTGCCGTACGCCTTCTGCTTAGCGAGCCGCGCTGATCAGTCCCGACGGATGAAAGATCCGGTCGGAATCGGCGCGGCGTCCCCTCCTGTGCGAGGGGATTTTTCATTCGCTGAACGTCACAGCCTGAATGTCGCAGCCGCTGAGCAGAGACGATCGATGGAGCTTTGAGGATCATGAGCGAGACGAATACTGCTGCCGAGGTGGCAGCACCGCACCGCTACACGGCCGCGATGGCCGCTGACATCGAGGCACGCTGGCAGGACTTCTGGGACGCGGAGGGTACGTACGAGGCGCCGAACCCCGGCGGTGATCTGGCGGGCGACCCGGCGCTGGCCGCCAAGCCCAAGAAGTTCATCATGGACATGTTCCCGTACCCCTCGGGTGCGGGACTGCATGTCGGCCACCCGCTGGGCTACATCGCCACCGACGTCTTCGCCCGCTACCAGCGCATGACCGGCCACAACGTCCTGCACACCCTGGGCTTCGACGCCTTCGGCCTGCCCGCCGAGCAGCACGCGGTCGCCACCGGCACGCACCCCCGGGTGTCGACCGAGGCCGCCATGGCGAACATGAAGCAGCAGCTGCGCCGGCTGGGCCTGGGCCACGACAAGCGTCGCTCGATCGCGACGATCGACCCGGACTACTACAAGTGGACCCAGTGGATCTTCCTGCAGATCTTCAACTCCTGGTACGACAAGGAGGCGGACCGCGCCCGGCCGATCGACGAGCTGGTGGCGCAGTTCGAGAGCGGGGAGCGCGCGACGCCGGACGCACGCCCCTGGGGTGAGCTGAGCGCCGCCGAGCGCGCCGACGTCCTGAGCGGGTACCGCCTGGCATACGCCTCCGACGCGCCCGTGAACTGGGCGCCGGGCCTGGGCACCGTACTGGCCAACGAGGAAGTCACCGCCGACGGCCGCTCCGAGCGCGGGAACTTCCCCGTCTTCAAGGCCAAGCTGCGTCAGTGGAACATGCGCATCACGGCCTACTCGGACCGTCTGCTGGACGACCTGGACGGCGTGGACTGGCCCGAGGCGATCAAGCTGCAGCAGCGCAACTGGATCGGGCGCAGTGAGGGCGCGCGCGTCGACTTCTCCGTCGGCGATCACGCGATCACCGTCTTCACCACGCGTCAGGACACCCTGTTCGGCGCGACGTACATGGTGCTGGCGCCCGAGCACGACCTGGTCCAGAAGATCGTCCCGGCCGCCTGGCCCGAGGGCACGCACGACGTGTGGACCGGCGGTCACGCCACCCCGGCCGACGCCGTCGCGGCGTACCGCAAGCAGGCCGCCTCGAAGTCGGACGTCGAGCGGCAGGCCGAGGCCAAGGACAAGACCGGCGTCTTCACCGGCGCGTACGCCGTGAACCCGGTCAGCGGCGACCAGGTGCCCGTCTTCATCGCCGACTACGTGCTGATGGGTTACGGCACCGGCGCGATCATGGCCGTACCGGCGCACGACTCCCGCGACTTCGCGTTCGCGCGCGCCTTCGAGCTGCCGATGCGCTGCGTCGTCGAGCCTTCGGACGGTCGCGGCACGGACCCGGCGGAGTGGGACGACGCGTTCGCCTCGTACGACGCGAAGACCGTGAACTCGTCGGGCGAGGACATCTCGCTGGACGGGCTGGGTGTCGTCGAGGCCAAGACGAAGATCACCGAGTGGCTGGCCGCGCGCGGCATCGGCGAGGGCACGGTCAACTACCGGCTGCGCGACTGGCTGTTCAGCCGGCAGCGTTACTGGGGCGAGCCCTTTCCGATCGTCTACGACGAGGACGGCGTGGCCCACCCGCTGCCCGAGTCGATGCTGCCGCTGGAGCTGCCGGAGGTCGAGGACTACTCGCCGCGCACCTTCGACCCGGACGACGCGAACACCGTGCCGGAGACCCCGCTGTCGCGCAATGAGGACTGGGTGAACGTCACCCTGGACCTGGGCGACGGCCCGAAGAAGTACCGGCGCGAGACCAACACCATGCCCAACTGGGCCGGTTCCTGCTGGTACGAGCTGCGCTACCTGGACCCGCACAACAGCGAGAAGCTGGTCGACCCCGAGATCGAGCAGTACTGGATGGGGCCGCGCGAGGGCATGCCGCACGGCGGCGTCGACCTGTACGTCGGCGGCGCCGAGCACGCCGTACTGCACCTGCTGTACGCGCGGTTCTGGTCCAAGGTGCTGTTCGACCTGGGCCACGTCTCGTCGTCCGAGCCGTTCCACAAGCTGTACAACCAGGGCATGATCCAGGCCTTCGTCTACCGGGACTCGCGCGGCATCGCGGTGCCTGCGGCCGAGGTCGAGGAGCGCGACGGCGCGTACTGGTACCAGGGCGAGAAGGTCAGCCGCGTCCTGGGCAAGATGGGCAAGTCCCTGAAGAACGCCGTCACTCCGGACGAGATCTCCGCCGAGTACGGCGCGGACACGCTGCGGCTGTACGAGATGGCGATGGGTCCGCTGGACGTGTCGCGGCCGTGGGACACGCGCGCGGTGGTGGGCCAGTACCGGCTGCTGCAGCGGCTGTGGCGCAACATCGTCGACGAGACGACGGGCGAGGTCACGGTCGTCGACACGGAGCCGGACGAGGACACGCTGCGTGCCCTGCACAAGGCCATCGACGGCGCCGGCCAGGACATGGCGGGGATGCGCTTCAACACCGCCATCGCCAAGGTCACCGAGCTGAACAACCACCTGACGAAGGCCGGCGGCCCGCTGTCGCGGTCCGTCGCCGAGCGGCTGGTGCTGCTGATCGCGCCGCTGGCGCCGCACATCGCCGAAGAGCTGTGGCGCAAGCTGGGGCACACGGACTCCGTCGTGCACCAGGACTTCCCGGTCGCCGATCCGGCGTACGTCGTGGACGAGACCGTGACCTGCGTGGTGCAGGTCAAGGGCAAGGTCAAGGCGCGGCTGGAGATCTCCCCGTCGATCACCGACGAGGAGCTGGAGAAGCTGGCGCTGGCCGACCCCGCGGTGGTCGCGGCGCTGGGCGGCGCGGGGATCCGGAAGGTGATCGTGCGGGCGCCCAAGCTGGTGAATATCGTTCCGGCGTAACTCCGGGCGCCGGGATAGGTGCTTTCCCCTACGGGCAGGTTGGGGGTTCCGATGGAACCCCTGGCCTGCCCGTTCCGTTTACGGTGGAGAGACCACGCGAGCCGAGTGGACCGACCGAGTGGACCGACAACGGAGGGGCGCTCATGGAAGCCGTCACCCTGATCCTCATCCTGGCGCTGCTCTGCGTGGCGTTCGTGGCCACGGGGGTGTACGTGAGCGTCAAGGCGATCGGTGCGGCCAAGCGCGGCGTTGACCGGAAGATCACGCAGGCGCGGCGCACCGTCGAGGACACCACCCTGCGGGCGAAGAGCTTCGGGCAGGTGGGCGTCGCCGGCGAGCTGGCTCAGCTCAGGCTCTCGCTGCGTACGTCGATGAGGGCCACCCGGGAGGCGCTGAACGCTGGCGTCGCGGACGACGCCTCGCTGTCGGAGTCGCTCGGCCTGTTCGAACGGCTGAGCGCACACGGCCACGAGCTGGACGACGACCTGAAGCGGATGGAGCGCGAGCCGGACAAGGCGCGGGTCGCGGAGCGGCTGCCGGACCTGCGGGAGCGTACGGAACGGGTGACCCATGCGGCGGACTCCCTGCGGTGGGCGGCGCGGGACCGGGCGCAGCAGTTCGCGAACGACGATCTCGCGTCGCTGAGCGCGCAGATCGAGGTGGAGTCGGGGGCGCTGCGGCACTGGGCCACGGGCCCGGGTGCTGACGCCTTGTCCGCGTGGCCGGCGGCGGACGCCGCGGGCGGCGGTACCGCGGCGCAGACGTGGCCGGAAGGGAAGGCTGACGGGACTGCTGGGCCTGCGGGGGCCACTGGGGCGGCCGGGGCCGAGGCGGACCGGGCTGAGCAGGCCGACACGGCGCGCCGGGCGGCTGCCGGCCCCGAGGCGATCACGGCGCGTGATCCCCGCGCGCAGACGACGTACCCGTGGCAGAAGACGGCCCGCCCGGAGGGCACTGTCTGACACGGTCACGTGGCCGGGGAGGGTCATTGGGCGGGGCCGGACTGCCGCCGGGCGCCCCCGCCGGGTAACCTCCCGCTCATGTCCCGCCATGTCGCGATCGTCACCGATTCAACGGCCTACCTGCCGCAGCAGACGATGGAGCGGCACGGCATCACAGCGGTGCCGCTGACCGTCGTCATCGGCGATCGTGCCCTTGAGGAGGGCACCGAGATTTCCGCCCGCTCGCTGGCCCTCGCCCTGCAGAAACGCCGGTCGGTGACGACGTCGAGGCCGAGCCCCGAGGTATTCGCCGCGGCTTACCGCGCGGCGGCGGAGGCCGGCGCGACCGACATCGTGTCCCTGCACCTGTCCTCAGAGTTCTCCGGTACGTACGACGCGGCCGCGCTCGCCGCCCAGGGCGCCCCGGTGCCGGTCCGAGTGGTGGACACGGGGATGGTCGCGATGGCCCTCGGTTTCTGCGCGCTGTCGGCGGCGGAGGTCGCCGACGCGGGCGGTACGGCCGACGAGGCGGTGGCCGCCGCGGAGAAGCGCGCGGCGGGCATGTCGGCGTACTTCTACGTGGACACACTGGACTACCTGCGCCGCGGCGGGCGCATCGGCGCCGCGCAGGCGCTGCTGGGCTCGGCGCTCGCCGTGAAGCCGCTGCTGGAGCTGGACGGCGGCCGCATCGAAATGCTGGAGAAGGTACGTACGGCCTCCAAGGCGATCGCGCGTCTGGAGGAGATCGTCGCCGAGCAGGCGGGCACGCGCCGCGTGGACATCGCGGTGCACCACCTCGCGGCTCCCGAGCGGGCGGAGCGGCTGGCGGAGCGGCTGCGTGTCCGGCTCACCGGGCTGGCGGAGTTGCATGTCAGCGAGGTGGGTGCGGTGATCGGCGCGCATACGGGGCCGGGGCTGCTGGGCGTTGTGGTCGCGCCCCACTGACAATCCCCCGTACGGACGGCCGGGATATCCACAACCGGTGGGTTTTCCACGGGAATTGACCGTGATCAGCGGGAAGGGGTGGATGTGCCTACCGTCTCGTGACATGGCTCTCCGATCACGCTCACGCTCCTACTCCGCAACCAGTGGCCCGGGCCGCGCCCCGGCCTCCGACGGCCGGTCCCGCCGGTCCACCGGCGCTCCCATTGCCGGCGCTCGGTCTTCCGGTGCTCGGTCTTCGGGCATCGGGCCTTCCGGTACTGGGCCTTCCGGTACTGGGCCTGCCGGTACCGGGCCTGCCGGTACCGGGCCTCCCGAGGTTCTTCCGACCGGTGACCGGGTCCGCCCCGGGCACGGCCGTGGCGGGCGGCGCCTGCGCCGTCGCGTTCCCGAATCCGCCGCGTCGTTGGCACTGCGCCGCCGCGCGGAGGCGCTCTTCGAGACGGTGCCACGGCGGCGCCCGCTACCCGCCGACGACCTGGCGGCTCCTGCTCCTGCTCCCGCTCCTTCAGCTCCGGCCGCTCCCGATCCGGCTCCGAGCCCTGGGGCTCCCGCCCCATTGCGTGCTCCTGTTCCTCTGGCCGCTCCCGATCCGGGCCCGGATCGGCCGAGTCCGGCCGCCTTGGTGCAGGGATCGAACCGGGTTCGTCCGCGGGGGGAAGGGCCGCGCGCGGCTGGTGGGGGCGTTCGAGCGGGCGTCACCGGGGCAGATCGCCCGGAGCCGGACGTTCCCGCGCCCTTGCCCGAAGCGGGCGGTACGGACGGCGGTGCTCCGGGCCCCGGCGGTGGCTTGGGGCGGGTGCGGTCGGCCGTGCGAGAGCGGTTGCCTGTCTGGGTGCAGGCGCGGTGCGGCCTCGAACCCAGGACGCTGGCGGCGCTCGCCGTCGTGCTCGTGATGGGCGCTGCCTTCGCCGCCCAGCATTTCTGGACCGGGCGGCCACAGCCCGTACAGCCGCCGCAAGTCGTCGGCGAGGGCCAGGCCGCGGCGCGACCGGAACCGTCAACGGGGCCGCCTCCGACGACGCCCACCGGTGAGACGGGTACGGCGCCGGGCGCCGGGCCGGTCGAGGGGCGCATCGTCGTCGACGTGAGCGGCAAGGTAAGGCAGCCGGGCCTCCAGAGGCTGCCGGCCGGGTCGCGGGTCGCGGACGCACTGCGAGCCGCCGGCGGCGTCAAGGCGGGAGCGGACACCGCCGGGCTCAACCGCGCGCGCCTGCTCATGGACGGCGAGCAGGTGGTCGTCGGGGTTCCCGCACCACCCGGCGCAGGACCCGCTGCCGGATCCGGCGGCGCGACGGGGGCGTCCGGCGGGACAGCGGCTCCGGTGGGCCTGAACACCGCGACCGCCGAGCAGTTGGAGACGCTGCCAGGTGTCGGTCCCGTACTGGCGCAGCACATCATCGATTACCGCACGGAGAACGGCGGATTCCGCTCCGTCGAAGAGCTCCGTGACGTCAAGGGGATCGGCGACCGCCGGTTCGCGGACCTCCAGCCGCTCGTACGGCCATGACGCGCACGGCGGTTCACGCCGCGTCCGGGCACCGGCTGGGCGCCTCCGACCCCTGGCAGGAGGGGCCCTCGGATCTGCGTCTGGTGCCGCCCGCGCTGGCCGCGTGGGGTGCGGCCGCGGTGGCGGTGGGGGCATCGGGCCGCTGGACGGCCTGGTTCTCGGTGGTGTGCGTGGGCGTGGCGGCCACTCTGCTCGTGGTCCGGGCGTTGCGGGAGAGGCGGGGGGCCTCGGTCCGGCGCGGGCTGAGCGTCACGGCCGTCGCCGCCGCGGTGCTGTGTGCGGCGGCGGGGGCCACCTCGGCCGGGTTGCACGCGGCCGACGTCCATCGTGGCCCGGTGCCCGGTCTGGCGAACCAGTACGCGCTCGTCACGGCGGAGCTGACGGTCACCTCGGACGCCCGCACGACCCGGCCCCGGGTACGTGGCGACCACACGCTGCCGACGGCGCTCGTGCTCAACGCCGACGTCACCCGCGTCACCCGCGTCACCGGGCGGGGCCGGATCACGACCGACGTCCGTACGCCGGTCCTGGTGATCGCACCCGCCCGGGGCCCGGCGGCGGCCCGGTGGCAGGGGCTGCTGCCGTCCACCGGGCTGCGGATCACTGCGCGGCTCGCCCCGCCGACCGGCGGCGGTGGTGACCGCGTCGCGGGGGCGCTGCGGGTGCGGGACGGCGACTCCCCGAAGACCGTGCGGCCACCGACTGCCGTGCAGCGCACGGCCGGTGGTCTGAGGGCCGGACTCCGCGAGGCGACCGACGGACTGTCCCCGGACGCCAGGGCGCTGTTGCCCGGGCTCGTTGTCGGCGACACATCGAGGGTGCCGCCCGAGCTCCAGGAGGCATTCGAGGCCACCGACCTCACCCACCTTCTCGCCGTATCCGGAAGCAATCTCACGATCATCCTGGTCCTGCTGATCGGACCGCCCGGCACGGCTCTGCGCGCCGAACGCGGAGGGCTCGCCCCGCGTCTCGGCATCCCCCTGCGGGCGACCGCGCTGCTCGGCGGGGCGCTCACGCTCGCCTTCGTCGTCGTGTGCAGACCGGAGCCCAGCGTGCTGCGGGCCGCGGCCTGCGGGCTCATCACGCTGCTCGCGATCGGCACGGGCCGCCGCAGGCAGCTCGTTCCGGCCCTGGCAGCCGCCGTCCTGCTCCTCGTCCTGTATGACCCGTGGCTGGCCCGCAGTTACGGATTCCTGCTCTCCGTACTGGCCACGGGCGCCCTTCTCACCATCGGCCCGCGCTGGAGCGCCGCGCTGCGACGGCGTGGTGTGCCGCCGAGGCTCGCGGAGGTGCTGGCCGCGGCAGGCGCCGCCCAGGCGGTGTGCGCGCCGGTCGTCGCCATAATGGCGGCCAGGGTGAGCCTGGTGGCGATCCCCTGCAACCTGCTCGCCGAGTTCGCGGTCGCCCCCGCGACCGTGCTCGGCTTCGCGGCCCTGGCCGTGGCACCGGTGGCGATGCCCGTCGCCGAGCTGCTGGCCCGCTGTGCGGGCTGGCCGGCCGGGTGGATCGCTTCCGTCGCCCGCACCGGGGCCGCGCTTCCCGGCGCGGAGGCCGACTGGCCGGGCGGCTGGCGCGGCGGGCTGCTGCTGGCGGCAGTGACAGTGGTGGCCGTCTTCGCGGCCCGTCGGCTCCTGCGCCACCCGTGGCTGAGCGCGGCCTGCGCGCTCCTCCTGGTGCTCGCGATCCTGCGGCCTGCGCCGCTCACCCGGATCGTCACCGGATGGCCGCCGCCGGGCTGGAGGTTCGCCATGTGCGACATCGGCCAGGGAGACGCCTCCGTCCTCGCGGCGGGCGAAGGAACGGCCGTCGTCGTGGACGCCGGACCGGACCCGCAGCGCGTCGACCGCTGCCTGCGCGCGCTCGGCGTCACCCGCGTCCCGCTGGTCCTGCTCACCCACTTCCACGCGGACCACGTGGCAGGCCTGCCGGGTGTGCTGCGCGGCCGGTCGGTGGGCGAAATCCGGACGACGACACTGCAGGAACCGCCGGAACAGAGCGCGTTCGTCCGCAGGACCGCGGCCGCCGCACGCGTGCCGCTGCTCGAGGCGGCACCGGGGGAGCGGCGCCGGATCGGAAGTCTGTCCTGGCGGGCCCTGTGGCCGCAGCCCTTCCCCGTCCCGGTCCCCGAGGGGCCCAACGACGCCAGCGTCACGCTCCTCGTCCGCTCCGGAGCCCTCACCCTGCTGCTTCTGGGAGACCTCGAACCACCGGCGCAGCAAGCCCTGCTGAGGGCCCATCCGACACTCCGTCCCGTGGACGTCCTGAAGGTCGCCCACCACGGCTCCGCGTACCAGGACCCAGCCCTGCTCGCCCGCGCCCGCCCCCGGCTGGCCCTGGTCTCCTGCGGCCGGGACAACTCGTACGGCCACCCCTCGCCCCGTACGCTCACCGCACTGCGCACGGGCGGGGCCACGGTGCTGCGCACGGACACGGACGGGGCGATCGCGGTGACGGGGGACGGGCCAGGGCTGCGCGCGGTGCCGGCGGGGCGGGACGCCCTGTAGGGGCGTGTGCCAGGTGTGCGTCGCACGAGCGGGGTGCGGGTCACACGAGCCAGGCGCCGTCCCGCATCAGCTCGCGTTCGGGCAGTTCGTTCTCCTCGCGCCAGGTCTTCACCGCTCGCGGCGTGATGCGGAAGTACAACCAGGATGTCTGGTTCCTCGGGTCCCAGCCGTTGAGCTTCGTCGTGAAGGCGTCGGCCGCCTCCGTCGCCAGCTCCGTCCCCTCCACGGCCTCGGCGGTGCCCTCGATCAGCACCACGTCCCTGGTGTGGCCGAGCGAGACCCGCACCTCCCCGGAAGGCGTCAGGTTCCGTGCGGTGGGGTTCGTCCGCCGCGTGCACATCAGGAGGGTGCCGCTGTCCCAGACGAACGACAGCGGCACCAGGCACGGCTCACCGTCCGGCGAGGCCGTGGCGACCCACATGTCGTCGTCCTTCGCCAGGCGGTCGAGTACGTCCTGCTTGCGCTGCTCGCGGCTGCGCGCCGGTTCCGTGATCGTCATGCCCGCACGCTACCGACGGCTCACCCCCGCGCGCCTCGGCCAACCGACCTAGGACCGGAGGTCAGGGCCGTTCCAGCCAGCCCTCGTACTCGCCGGCCAGCGCGTGCAGCGCATCGTCGTCGAGCCGCCCGCCCGGGTCGTCGACCACGACCAGCCACTGTGCGTCTTCGGCATCGTCCTCACCGGCCAGGGAATCCCGTACGAGCTGCGGCTCTTCGACGGCTCCGAAGCGCTCGCACACGGCTACGGCCACCTCCTCGGCGGCTTCCCGGTCGGGCAGTACCAGTACGTGTCTCACATCGCTCACCTGCCCATTCTCCAACACGGAAAGGACTGTCAGTGGCTCATGGGATGCTGGACCGCGATGGCCACCAGGAAGAATTCGACCGACGATCCGCTCGCCCCCCTGACCCTCGCCGTGGGGCAGGAGGACCTGCTGCTCGACCGCGCCGTGCAGCAGGTGGTGGCGGCCGCCCGCGCCGCCGACGCCGACACCGACGTACGCGACCTCACGCCCGACCAGCTCCAGCCCGGCACCCTCGCAGAGCTGACCAGTCCTTCGCTCTTCGCCGAGCGCAAGGTCGTCGTCGTCCGGAACGCGCACGACCTCTCCGCCGACACGATCAAGGACGTGAAGGCCTACCTCGACGCCCCCGCCGAGGAGATCACGCTCGTACTGCTCCACGCGGGTGGCGCCAAGGGCAAGGGGCTGCTCGACGCCGCCCGCAAGGCCGGCGCCCGAGAGGTCGCCTGTCCCAAGACGACCAAGCCCGCCGAGCGCCTGTCGTTCGTACGGTCGGAATTCCGCGCGCTGGGCCGCTCCGCGACGCCCGAGGCGTGCCAGGCCCTGGTCGACTCCATCGGCAGCGACCTTCGCGAGCTGGCCAGCGCTGTTTCCCAGCTCGTCGCCGACGTCGAGGGGACGATCGACGAGGCCGTCGTCGGGCGGTACTACACGGGCCGCGCCGAGGCCTCCAGCTTCACGGTCGCCGACCGCGCGGTGGAGGGCCGGGCGGCCGAAGCGCTCGAGGCCCTGCGGTGGTCCCTGTCCACCGGCGTGGCGCCCGTCCTGATCACCAGCGCCCTGGCCCAGGGCGTGCGCGCCATCGGGAAGCTGTCCTCCGCCCGCGGCGGCCGCCCCGCCGACCTCGCCCGTGAGCTCGGCATGCCGCCCTGGAAGATCGACCGCGTGCGGCAGCAGATGCGCGGCTGGACACCGGACGGCGTGGCGATCGCGCTGCGGGCCGTCGCCGAGGCCGACGCCGGCGTCAAGGGCGGTGGCGACGACCCGGAGTACGCGCTGGAGAAGGCGGTCGTCACGGTCGCCCGCGCGGCCCGCCACCGCTAGGCGGTCGCCGCCGCGCGGCCCGCCATCGCAAGGCAGTCGCCGCCCCCACCCACCACCGCCAGGCCCGAGCAGCGCGAAGGCCCCGGCCTCCGTCCTGGGGAGGACGGAGGCCGGGGCCTTCGTGTGAAGCCCTGAAGCCTGTCAAAGCTTTGATGCGCCGCACCCGCGTGGCGAACGCAGGCCGCGTGCGGCGCGAGGTTGCCGGATCAGGAGCGGAAGAGAGGGCCCGCTGAGTCCCTACCGGCGGTCGTGCGGGTCGTACAAGCGAATGCTCAGCCCTGCAGGGAGGCAACCTTGTTCGCCAGCGCCGACTTCTTGTTGGCGGCGGCGTTCTTGTGAATGACTCCCTTGGAGACTGCCTTGTCGAGCTTGCGGGAAGCCTCGCGGACGGCCACGGTGGCCTTCTCGAGGTCACCAGCGGTGACAGCCTCGCGGGCCTTGCGGATCGACGTCTTGAGCGAGGACTTGACGGCCTTGTTGCGCAGGCGCGCCTTCTCGTTCGTCTTGTTCCGCTTGATCTGGGACTTGATGTTCGCCACGAAAGAGCCTCTACAGGTTCGTTGGATCTTCGATGAGTGTCCCGCCGGCCGGAGAGCTACTCCGAGGGTTGTGAGACACAGCTGCTCAGCGTACCAGCGGCCCGCCGGGCGGCCCAAACCGAGGCCCGGCCGCCGTCCGTGGGACCATGGAAGCTACGTATCGATCCAACATCGCCCCGAGACGAGACCCTGCGTGCCCGCGACTCCTACCAACGTGCCCGAGCCGAGCCGTACCGACCCGGCGCTGATCCGCAACTTCTGCATCATCGCGCACATCGACCACGGCAAGTCCACGCTCGCCGACCGGATGCTCCAGCTGACCGGTGTGGTCGACCAGCGGCAGATGCGTGCTCAGTATCTCGACCGGATGGACATCGAGCGCGAGCGCGGCATCACGATCAAGTCCCAGGCGGTCCGGCTGCCCTGGGCGCCCAACGAGGGCCCGGACGTGGGGAACACCCACATCCTGAACATGATCGACACGCCGGGACACGTGGACTTCACGTACGAGGTCTCGCGGTCGCTCGCCGCCTGCGAGGGCACGGTGCTCCTCGTGGACGCCGCCCAGGGCATCGAGGCGCAGACCCTCGCCAACCTCTACCTGGCGATGGAGAACAACCTCACGATCGTTCCGGTACTGAACAAGATCGACCTGCCGGCCGCCCAGCCGGAGAAGTTCTCCGAGGAGCTGGCGAACCTCATCGGCTGCCAGCCCGAGGACGTGCTGAAGGTCTCGGCGAAGACCGGCCTCGGCGTGGACGCGCTCCTCGACCGCGTGGTGCGCGACGTCCCGGCCCCGGTCGGCGCCGCGGACGCGCCCGCCCGCGCGATGATCTTCGACTCGGTGTACGACTCGTACCGTGGCGTCGTCACCTATGTACGTGTCATCGACGGGCAGCTCAACAAGCGCGAGCGCATCCGCATGATGTCCACCAACGCCACCCACGAGCTCCTCGAGATCGGCGTCTCCTCCCCGGAGATGACGCCGTCCGACGGCATCGGCGTCGGCGAGGTCGGCTACATCATCACCGGCGTGAAGGACGTCCGTCAGTCCAAGGTCGGTGACACGATCACCTCCCTGCACAAGGGCGCGACCGAGGCCCTCGGCGGCTACAAGGACCCGAAGCCGATGGTCTTCTCGGGTCTGTATCCGCTGGACGGCTCGGAGTACCCCGACCTGCGTGAGGCGCTCGACAAGCTCCAGCTCAACGACGCCGCGCTGGTGTACGAGCCGGAGACCTCCGCGGCGCTCGGCTTCGGTTTCCGCGTCGGCTTCCTCGGCCTGCTGCACCTCGACGTGATCCGTGAGCGCCTGGAGCGCGAGTTCGGGCTCGACCTGATCGCCACCGCCCCCAACGTGGTCTACCGCGTCGTGATGGAGGACGGCAAGGAGCACACGGTCACCAACCCGAGCGAGTTCCCCGAGGGCAAGATCTCGGACGTGTACGAGCCGGTCGTACGGGCCACGATCCTCGCCCCCAGCGAGTTCATCGGCGCGATCATGGAGCTCTGCCAGACCCGCCGCGGCACGCTGCTGGGCATGGACTACCTCTCCGAGGACCGCGTCGAGATCCGCTACACCCTCCCGCTCGCGGAGATCGTCTTCGACTTCTTCGACCAGCTGAAGTCCAAGACGCGCGGTTACGCCTCCCTGGACTACGAGCCCACCGGCGAGCAGGCCTCCTCCCTCGTCAAGGTCGACATCCTGCTGCACGGCGACCGGGTCGACGCCTTCTCCGCCGTCACGCACAAGGACGCGGCGTACGCGTACGGCGTGCGGCTCGTCGCCAAGCTGCGCGAGCTCATCCCGCGCCAGGCCTTCGAGATCCCCATTCAGGCCGCCATCGGCTCCCGCGTCATCGCTCGCGAGACCATCCGCGCCATCCGCAAGGACGTCCTCGCCAAGTGTTACGGCGGTGACATCTCCCGTAAGCGGAAGCTGCTGGAGAAGCAGAAGGAAGGCAAGAAGCGGATGAAGATGGTCGGCAACGTGGAGGTCCCGCAGGAGGCCTTCATCGCGGTGCTGTCCAGCGACGACTCCGGAGCCAAGAAGAAGTAGCCGCGGCGGACTGCCCACGGGGCAGCACAGAACCGCATGCGAGAGCGCCCTCCGTACTCACGGACGGGCGCTTTCGCGTGTGAGGGGACGGGCGTGGCCAGCGGTTCCGTTCCGTTATGAAGCCGCGCGCCGCAGCCCCTTACGCCCCGGCCCCTCGCGCTTTACTCTGATCACCACTCGAAGGTTACTCGCCAGTTAAATACCAGCCAGTCGTGCAGCATGCCGCAGGCCCGGAGGACGTCGTGAGCGACACACAGACCTTGATCGAGAACCGGCCGTCGTCGGTGGCGACCCTCTTCATTGAGCGCGTGGCCGCCACGCCCGATGCCGAGGCCTATCGGTACCCCGTACCGGCCGCCGCCGGGCAGGGGCCCGACGCCTGGAAGTCTTTGAGCTGGGGACAGGCCGCCGAGCGCGTGTACGCGATCGCCGCCGGCCTGATCGACCTCGGCGTACAGCCCGAGGAGCGCGTCGCGCTCGCCTCCAACACCCGGGTCGAGTGGATCCTCGCCGACCTCGGCGTCATGTGCGCAGGCGCCGCGACGACGACGGTCTACCCGTCGACCAACGCCGAGGAGTCCGCGTACATCCTGGCCGACTCCGAGAGCCGGGTGCTCATCGCGGAGGACGCGTCGCAGCTCGCCAAGGCGCGCGAGCGACGTTCTGATCTGCCGAACCTCGCCCACGTCGTCGTCGTCGACGCCACGGGCGTCGAGCCGGCCGAGGACGACCCCGAGGGGTGGCTGCTCACGCTCGCCGAGCTTGAGGCGCGCGGGGCGGCGTACCTGGAGAAGCACCCGCAGGCCGTCACCGAGCGCGTGGAGGCCATCACCTCCGACCAGCTCGCGACGCTGATCTACACCTCCGGCACCACGGGCCGCCCCAAGGGCGTACGGCTGCCGCACGACTGCTGGTCGTACATGGCGAAGGCCACGGTGGCGACCGGTCTGATCAGCACGACAGACGTGCAGTACCTGTGGCTGCCCCTCGCGCACGTCTTCGGCAAGGTGCTGACCTCCGGGCAGATCGAGGCAGGGCACGTCACCGCCGTGGACGGCCGGGTCGACAAGATCATCGAGAATCTGCCGGTGGTCCAGCCGACGTACATGGCCGCGGTGCCGCGCATCTTCGAGAAGGTCTACAACGGTGTCGCGGCCAAGGCGCGGGCCGGCGGCGGCGCGAAGTACAAGATCTTCCAGTGGGCGGCCGACGTCGCCCGCGAGTACGCCAAGGTCACGCAGGACAACTTCCGCCGCACGGGCACGGCCTCCGCGCCCTTCGGGCTGACCGCCAAGCACAAGATCGCCGACACGCTCGTGTACGCCAAGATCCGCGAGGCCTTCGGCGGCCGGCTGCGCGCCTGCGTCTCCGGCTCGGCGGCGCTCGCGCCCGACATCGGCTTCTTCTTCTCCGGCGCCGGCATCCACATCCTGGAGGGTTACGGACTGACCGAGTCCAGCGCCGCCTCCTTCGTGAACCCAGGCGAGGCCTACCGCACCGGCACGGTAGGCAAGCCGCTCCCCGGCACCGAGGTGCGCATCGCGGACGACGGCGAGATCCTGCTGCGCGGCCCGGGCATCATGCAGGGCTACCACCAGCTGCCCGAGAAGACGGCGGAAGTGCTGGAGCCGGACGGCTGGTTCCACACCGGGGACATCGGCGAGCTGTCCGTCGACGGCTACCTGCGCATCACGGACCGCAAGAAGGACCTCATCAAGACGTCGGGCGGCAAGTACATCGCGCCGGCCGAGGTCGAGGGCCAGTTCAAGGCGGTGTGCCCGTTCGTCTCCAACATCCTGGTGCACGGCGCGGACCGCAACTACTGCACCGCCCTGATCGCGCTCGACGAGCCCACGATCCTGGGCTGGGCCAAGGACAACGGCCTGGGGGGCAAGTCGTACGCCGAGGTCGTCGCGTCCAAGAAGACCGAGGAGTTCATCGAGGGCTACGTCAAGCGGCTCAATGAGGGGCTGCAGCGCTGGCAGACGATCAAGAAGTTCCGTCTGCTGCCGCGCGACCTCGACATCGAGCACGGCGAGCTGACGCCGAGCCTCAAGCTCAAGCGGCCGGTCGTCGAGCGCGAGTACAAGAACCTCATCGAGGAGATGTACGCCGGATCGCGCGAGGCGTGAGACGCGAGGCGCGGGCAGGGCGCGAGGCGTAGGGAGGCGGTGCGGGCGGTGCGGGCAGTGGCTCCGCCCGCTCGGCGCCTTCCCGGCCCCGGGCCTTCCCCATCTCCCGGGACTCGTTATGGCCACTTCGGTCACTCCGCGCTTATGTGCGGCGTCCGTCTGTCACTCTGTTCCATGTCGCCAGCGGCGTAAGCAGAGAACCGACGGGGAGCCGCACAGTGGGGTCCATTCCGAGGCAGCGGAAGACTACCTTCCGCTCAACGCACCTGACGGGCGGTCTGCCTGACGCGCAGTCGGCCGCCTGGACCAGCCTGCCCGGGAACCCCCTCGCGCCGGCCGCCGCGCGGCGCTTCGTCCGGGCCGCGCTCGCAGAATGGACCGGGCTCGGCCTGCCGGCCGCCGACGGTTTCACCGACCGTGTCGCCGACGACGCCGTCATCGTCGTCAACGAGCTGGTGACCAACGCCGTCGTCCACGCGGGCACCAACGTCGAGCTGGTGTGCCACCTGGAGGAGGCGACCGAGCACGACCCCGCCGCTCTCGTCGTCGAGGTCTCCGACCACCACCCCGCCCGCGTCATCCGCAACGAACCCGGCGGATCGTCAGCGGCGGGCGGCCACGAGTTCGGGCGCGGCCTGCACCTGGTCGCCGCCCTTTCCGCGTGCTGGGGCGTCACCTACCGCGCCGGCCTCAAGACCGTCTGGGCCCGGATCGCCATCGAGGGCGCACACCCGATCGTGCCCGCCGGGCCGGCCGACAGCGCCGAGCAGGCGCTGCAACGCGGGCTGCGCGCCGCCGAGATTCTGGCGCCCGTACCCCGGCGGACGGCGCGCGAGTACGACAGCGACTGGATCAACCGGGGCGCGCTGTCCTTCCTCGCCGAGGCGTCCGACCTGCTGACGGGCCAGTTCGACGAGGACATGATCGCGGCGCTCGCCGCGCAGCTTCTGGTGCCGAGGCTGGCGGACTGGTGCGCGGTGTGGCTGGAGGAGGAGGGCGCGGTGCCCCGTCTGGCCCGCGTCTGGCACCAGCGCGAGTCCAGCATCGAGGACCTGCGCGGACACGTCGAGAAGGAGCCGCCTGTCCTGCCGGACTCCGCGCGCGGCGGCCCCGTGCCCGTGCCGTGGCCAGGAATGGCGGACGGCGAAGGCGCCGACGGTACGGAGCGGGCTGAGGGCGCCGAGGGAGCTGAGGGCGCAGACGGTACTCACGGCACCGGCGGCGCCGCGGTCGCGTACCGGCTGATCGCGGGCGGCCGCGGGCTCGGGACGCTGATGCTGGGGCGGGCGGCGCTGACGCGGATGCCCGACGAGGTGACCGGCCTCATCGAGGACTTCGTACGCCGGGTCGCCCTGGCCGTCGCCGCCGCCCGCCAGTACACCCGCCAGGCCACCATCAGCCACGTCCTCCAGCGGGCGCTGCTGCCGGGTCAGATGGCCGACATCCCCGGCGTCGCCAAGGCCCTCGTCTACGAGCCGCGCGGGCAGGGCGTCGCGGGCGGCGACTTCTACGACGTCTTCCCCGGCGCGCGAGGCAGCTGGTCCTTCTCCCTCGGCGACGTCCAGGGCAACGGCCCCGAAGCGGCGGTCGTCACCGGCCTCGTCCGACCGTGGCTGCGGTTGCTCGCGCGCGAGGGCCGGGCGGTCGGCGAGGTACTGGGGCGGCTCAACGGGCTGCTGCTCGACGACGCGGTGGAGGCGGCGGAGGCGACCGCGAGGATGGCGGTGGTCTCGGCCGGAGCCGGCGACGGCCCCGCCGGGCCCCCCGGACCGCTCAGCCTGCTGGACGCCGCGCCGCAGCCCCGCTTCCTCTCGCTCCTGTACGGCGAACTGGTGCCGCTCGCGCCCGACGACGGCGGCGGGGTGCGGTGCACGCTCGCCTGCGCGGGGCACCCGCTGCCGCTCGTGCTCCGGCCCGACGGGAGCGTACGGCCGGCCGCCGTCTCCCAGATGCTGCTCGGCGTCGTCGACGACGTGACGTACGAGAGCGAGACCTTCGTCCTCCGGGCGGGCGACACCCTGCTGTGCGTCACGGACGGCGTGACCGAGCGGCGCTCCGGGCGGCGCATGTTCGACGACGCCGACGGGCTGGCGGCGGCGCTCGGGCGGTGCGTGGGGCTGAGCGCGCAGGGTGTCGCAGAGAGGATCATGCGCGAGGTGCACGATTTCTCGCCGACACCGCCCGACGACGACGTGGCACTGCTGGTCCTCCAGGCAATGTGACCGGAGCTGTGACAATGGGGGCATGCCTTCTGTACTGCCCGACGGTGAGCCCATGCCCGAAGACGGGGCGCTGCCACCGCACGCCCTGGCCGGCGCGGCCGAGCGGCCGCTCGGCTTCTACCTGCACGTTCCGTACTGCGCGACGCGCTGCGGCTACTGCGACTTCAACACCTACACGGCGACCGAGCTGCGCGGCTCGGGCGGTGCGCTGGCCTCGCGCGACAACTACGCGGACACGCTGGTGGAGGAGGTCCGCCTCGCGAGGAAGGTGCTCGGCGACGATCCCCGTCCGGTACGGACCGTCTTCGTGGGCGGCGGTACGCCGACGCTGCTGGCGGCGGGTGATCTCGTACGGATGCTGGGGGCGATCCGGGACGAGTTCGGGCTCGCGGACGACGCGGAGGTCACGACGGAGGCGAATCCGGAGTCGGTGAACCCGGAGTATCTGGCGGAGCTGCGGGCCGGTGGCTTCAACAGGGTCTCGTTCGGCATGCAGAGCGCGAAGCAGCACGTACTGAAGATCCTCGACCGTACGCACACGCCCGGCCGGCCCGAGGCGTGTGTCGCGGAGGCACGGGCGGCGGGCTTCGAGCACGTCAACCTCGACCTCATCTACGGCACTCCGGGTGAGTCCGACGCGGACTGGCAGGCGTCGCTTGACGCGGCGATCGGCGCCGGTCCCGACCACGTCAGCGCGTACGCGCTGATCGTGGAGGAGGGGACGCAGCTGGCGCGGCGGATCCGGCGGGGCGAGGTGCCGATGACGGACGACGACGTACACGCCGACCGGTACCTGATGACGGAGTCCGCGCTCTCGGCGGCGGGCTTCGAGTGGTACGAAGTGTCGAACTGGGCGACTTCGGACGCGGCGCGATGCCTGCACAACGAGCTGTACTGGCGCGGAGCGGACTGGTGGGGCGCGGGCCCCGGCGCCCACAGCCATGTCGGCGGGGTCCGGTGGTGGAACGTCAAGCACCCGGGCGCGTACGCGCAGGCGCTGGGGGACGGACGGTCGCCGGGCGCCGGGCGTGAGGTGCTCCCGGCGGAGGACCGGCGCGTGGAGCGCATCCTGCTGGAGCTGCGCCTCGCGGACGGCTGCCCGCTGTCGCTGCTGGCCCCCGCGGGGCTCGCGGCGGCGGAGCGGGCGCTCGCGGACGGTCTGCTGGCGCCGGAGCCGTTCGCGGGAGGGCGGGCGGTGCTGACGCTGCGGGGCCGGCTGCTGGCGGACGCGGTGGTCCGGGACCTGGTGGACTGACCGGGCGGTGCGGGTCGGGGCGGTGCCGACGGGCGGGCGCGGCGCTGTGCGGTTGCCTGCGGCGGTGCTGTTCCCCCACCCGCCCCTGTCCGAACCGGGGGCGAGCCCCCGCGACGCCCAGCGGGCGTGTCCTCAAACGCCGGACGGGATGGAATCGCCCGTTGCGGGGCCCTCGCACCCGCCCCGGTACCGCCTGCCGTCACCCCCCGGTCGGCGCCGTGACGAAATCGATCAGTTCCTCCACCCGCCCCAGCAGCGCGGGCTCCAGGTCCCGGTACGAGTGGACCGACCCCAGGATCCGCTGCCACGCCGCCCCCGTGTTCTCCGGCCAGCCCAGCCCCCGGCACACGCCCGTCTTCCAGTCCTGCCCCCTCGGCACCTTCGGCCAGGCCCGGATGCCCACGGCGGACGGCTTCACCGCCTCCCACACGTCGATGTACGGGTGTCCGACGACCAGCACACTCGCGTCCGTGACCTGCGCCGCGATGCGGGACTCCTTCGAACCGGGGACCAGGTGGTCGACCAGCACGCCCAGCCGCGCGTCCGGCGCCGGGGCGAAGTCCGCGACGATCGCGGGCAGGTCGTCGATGCCTTCCAGGTACTCCACGACCACGCCCTCGATGCGCAGATCGTCACCCCACACCCGTTCGACCAGCTCCGCGTCGTGGCGCCCCTCGACGTAGATCCGTCCGGCCCGCGCGACCCGCGCCCGCGCCCCCGGCACGGCCACCGAGCCCGACGCCGTACGGGCGGGCCGCGTCGCCGCGGCGGAGGACGGACGTACCAGGGTCACGACGCGGCCCTCCAGCAGGAAGCCGCGCGGTTCCATCGGGAACACCCGGTGCTTCCCGAAGCGGTCCTCCAGGGTCACCGTCGGCCCCTGCGCCGTCTTCTCGCACCGGATCACCGCACCGCAGAAACCGGTGGTGACTTCCTCCACGACCAGATCGGCCTCGGCGGGGACTTCGGGAACAGGGGCGGTCTTCTTCCAGGGCGGGGTGAGGTCCGGCCCGTACTGTCGGCTGCGCATTCCGCCGACGATAGCGCCGGGCCCACGTCACGACACGTCGAATCGCGCCGCCAACGCGTCGCGCTGCGCACGTACATACGCCGCGTTCACCACCGCCCCGTGCCCCGGCACGTACGCCGCGTTCTCGCCGCCCAGCGCGAGCAGCCGGTCCAGGGCCGCCGGCCAGTGGGACGGGTGGGCGTCCGGGCCGGCCTGGGGCGTACCCGACTCCTCCACCAGGTCGCCGCAGAACACGACCTCGGGGCTGCCCGGCACCAGCACCGCCAGGTCGTGGCCGCTGTGCCCGGGACCGACGTTCGCGAGCAGCACCTGACGGCCGCCCAGGTCCAGCGTCCACTCGCCGCACACCGTGTGGTGCGGCGCGACGAGCACGTCCGCCGCCTCCGCCGCCGCGCCCCGTTCCACCCCGTGCCGCACCGCGTCGTCCCGCAGCGCGTCGCGGTCCCGCCGCAGCAGGTCGTCGATTCCCACCGCTCCGTACACCTCGGTGCCCGAGAACGCCGCCGTACCCAGCACATGATCGAAATGTGGGTGGGTGAGGGCGATGTGCGTCACTCTCCGGCCGGGACCGAGCAGCCGCTGCGCCTGGGCCCGCAGCTCCGCGCCCTCGCGCAGAGTCGCCCCTGTGTCGACGAGCAGCGCGCCGCCGTCGCCCCCCGCCACCAGGCCCACAGTGGCGTCCCAGACGGGCATACGCCGCCGCCCCACCCCCGGTGCGAGCCGCTCCCAGCCTGCCTCTTCCCAACTGACGTCCATACCGCGACGCTAGACCCATCCCCGGGGCTTCCGCCCGCTGAACAGGGCCGTCGCGCGGTGACTCGCGCGACAACGTGACCGGCCGCCCTTGCTAGGGGCGTACCTGCCCGCCGTACACTGGGCCGGGGGCTGCTGGCACTCGCCCGCAGTGAGTGCCAGGCAGACACCGAACGACCGACCAGCTGGAGGTGGTGCGCGATGCTCAGCGAACGCAGACTCGAGGTGCTGCGCGCCATCGTTCAGGACTATGTGGGCACCGAGGAGCCCGTCGGCTCCAAGGCGCTCACCGAGCGGCACAAGCTCGGCGTCTCGCCGGCCACTGTCCGCAACGACATGGCGGCCCTCGAGGACGAGGGCTTCATCGCCCAGCCTCATACGAGTGCCGGCCGCATCCCGACGGACAAGGGCTACCGCCTGTTCGTCGACAAGCTCGCGGGCGTCAAGCCCCTGTCGTCGCCCGAGCGCCGCGCCATCCAGAACTTCATGGACGGTGCGGTCGACCTCGACGACGTGGTGGCCCGTACGGTGCGGCTGCTCGCGCAGCTGACCCGGCAGGTCGCCGTGGTGCAGTACCCGTCGCTGACCCGGTCGACGGTTCGGCATGTGGAACTTCTCTCACTGGCCCCCGCCCGCCTGATGCTCGTGCTCATCACGGACACCGGACGGGTCGAGCAGCGCATGATCGACTGCCCCGCGCCCTTCGGTGAGACGTCCCTCGCGGACCTGCGTGCCCGGCTCAACAGCCGGGTCGTGGGGCGCCGCTTCGCGGACGTGCCTCAGCTGGTGCAGGACCTCCCCGAATCCTTCGACAAGGAGGACCGAGGAACCGTTTCGACGGTCCTGTCCACCCTCCTGGAGACTCTGGTCGAGGAGACCGAGGAGCGGCTGATGATCGGCGGCACCGCCAATCTCACCCGCTTCGGGCATGATTTCCCCCTCACCATCCGGCCCGTGCTGGAGGCACTGGAGGAGCAGGTCGTGCTCCTCAAGCTGCTGGGTGAGGCAACGGACTCAGGCATGACCGTACGAATCGGGCACGAGAACGCCCATGAAGGGCTCAGCTCCACGTCCGTCGTCGCAGTCGGCTACGGTTCGGGCGACGAAGCAGTCGCCAAACTCGGCGTGGTCGGACCGACCCGCATGGACTACCCCGGAACGATGGGAGCGGTACGCGCAGTGGCACGTTACGTCGGACAGATCCTGGCGGAGTCGTAAGTGGCCACCGACTACTACGCCGTACTCGGCGTACGCCGCGACGCTTCCCAGGATGAGATCAAGAAGGCATTCCGGCGGCTGGCGCGTGAGCTCCACCCGGACGTGAATCCCGATCCCAAGACGCAAGAGCGCTTCAAGGAGATCAACGCCGCGTACGAGGTGTTGTCGGACCCGCAGAAGAAGCAGGTCTACGACCTCGGCGGCGACCCCCTCTCGCAGGCGGGCGGCGGAGCCGGCGGCTTCGGCCAGGGCGGCTTCGGGAACTTCTCGGACATCATGGACGCGTTCTTCGGTACGGCGTCGCAGCGCGGCCCGCGGTCGCGGACGCGGCGCGGCCAGGACGCGATGATCCGGCTGGAGATCGACCTCAACGAGGCGGCCTTCGGCACGACGAAGGACATCCAGGTCGACACGGCCGTCGTGTGTACGACGTGCTCGGGCGAGGGCGCCGCACCCGGCACCTCCGCCCAGACCTGTGACATGTGCCGCGGCCGCGGCGAGGTCTCGCAGGTCACCCGGTCCTTCCTGGGGCAGGTCATGACCTCGCGCCCCTGCCCGCAGTGCCAGGGCTTCGGCACGGTCGTACCGACTCCGTGCCCGGAGTGCGCCGGTGACGGGCGCGTGCGCTCGCGCCGGACGCTGACGGTCAAGATCCCGGCCGGTGTCGACAACGGCACGCGGATCCAGCTCGCGGGCGAGGGCGAGGTCGGCCCGGGTGGCGGCCCGGCCGGTGACCTGTACGTCGAGATCCACGAGCTGCCGCACGCGGTGTTCCAGCGGCGCGGAGACGACCTGCACTGCACGGTCACGATCCCGATGACGGCGGCGGCACTGGGTACGAAGTGCCCGCTGGAGACGCTCGACGGGGTCGAGGAGATCGACGTACGTCCGGGCACGCAGTCCGGGCAGTCGATCCCGCTGCACGGGCGTGGCATCACGCACCTGCGGGGCGGCGGTCGCGGCGACCTGATCGTGCACGTGGAGGTGCTGACTCCGTCGAAGCTGGACCCGCAGCAGGAAGACCTGATGCGCCAGCTCGCGAAGCTGCGCGGCGAGGAACGCCCGACGGGTCAGTTCCAGCCGGGGCAGCAGGGGTTGTTCTCGCGCCTGAAGGACGCTTTCAACGGGCGCTAGGCGCTCGCGGGCCCGGCCGGGGTCCTGGAGGCGCTCGCCTCCGCGACGGCCGAAGCCTCGATTCGGTGCAGTGCGGAGGGCATGAAACTATGCGTTCATGTCCTCCGCACTGACCGATCTTTGCCGTTATCCGATCGTGCAGGCCCCCATGGCGGGTGGCGCCTCCTGTCCTCAGCTCGTCGCCGCTGTCTGCGAAGCCGGTGGTCTCGGGTTTCTTGCCGCCGGGTACAAGACCGCGGACGGCATGTACGAGGAGATCAAGCAGCTGCGGGGCCTGACGGGCCGGCCGTTCGGCGTCAATCTCTTCATGCCGCAGCCGAGCCAGGCAGACCCCGCCTCCGTGGAGGTCTACCGGCATCAGCTCGCCGGCGAGGCCGACTGGTACGACACCCCCCTCGGTGAACCCGACAACTGCGCCGACGACGGCTACGAAGCCAAGCTGGCCATCCTCATCGACGACCCCGTCCCCGTCGTCTCCTTCACCTTCGGCTGTCCCACCCGTCCCGTCCTCGACGCCTTCGCCAAGGCCGGCACGCTGACCGTCGTGACCGTCACCACGCCCGAAGAGGCACAGATCGCCCAGTGGACCGGAGCCGACGCCGTGTGCGTCCAGGGCGTCGAGGCCGGCGGCCACCAGGGAACGCATCGCGACGACCCCAAGAACGACGGCACCGGCATCGGACTGCTGTCCCTCGTCGCGCAGGTGCGCGAGACCGTGCAGCTGCCGATCGTCGCGGCGGGCGGCCTGATGCGTGGCGCGCAGGTCGCCGCGGTCCTCGCGCTCGGCGCCGACGCGGCGCAGCTCGGCACGGCGTTCCTGGTGTGCCCCGAGTCCGGCGCGAACGTCCTGCACAAGCAGGCCATGACCAATCCGCTGTTCGTACGCACGGAGCTCACCCGGGCGTTCTCGGGACGTCCCGCCCGCGGTCTCGTCAACCGCTTCATGCGCGAGCACGGCCCGTACGCCCCGGCCGCCTATCCCCAGGTGCACCACATCACCTCCGGCCTGCGCAAGGCCGCCGCCAAGGCGGGCGACGCCCAGGGCATGGCGCTGTGGGCCGGGCAGGGGCACCGGATGGCGCGCGAGATGCCGGCCGGGCAGCTGGTCGAGGTCCTGGCGGCCGAGTCCGACGCGGCGCGCGCGGCACTCGACCTGCGGGGCACGGGCGGTGCGGCATGACGGCGCCGGTGTTCGTCGTCGACGCCGTACCGGCGAAGGGCCCGTACGTGCTCGAAGGCCCCGAGGGGCGGCACGCCGTCTCGGTCCGGCGGTTGAACGCCGGGGAGCACGTCGTCCTGACGGACGGGCTCGGTACAGGAGCGGCGGCCGTCGTGGTGGCGGCCGAGGGCAAGGACCGGCTCGTCGTCGAGGTGACGGACGTGACCGTCGAACCGGAACCGGCCCCGCGCATCACCGTCGTACAGGCGCTCCCCAAGGGTGACCGGGGCGAAGTGGCCGTCGAGACGATGACGGAGACCGGCGTCGACGCCATCGTGCCGTGGCAGGCGTCCCGCTGCATCACGCAGTGGCGCGGCGACCGGGGTGCGAAGTCCCTCGCGAAGTGGCGGGCCACGGCCCGTGAGGCGGGCAAGCAGTCGCGCAGGCTGCGCTTCCCCGAGGTGGGGGAGGCGCTGACGACGAAGCAGGTGGGCGCGCTGCTGGCCACGGCGGACTTCGCTGCCGTACTGCACGAGGACGCGTCCGTGGGCAGCGGGGCGCTCGCCACCGCCGGACTCCCCGTGACGGGGTCCGTCGTGCTGGTGGTCGGGCCGGAAGGAGGCGTGTCGCCCGAGGAGTTGGCGGTGTTCGCGGAGGCCGGGGCGAAGCCGTACCGGCTGGGGAGCAGTGTGCTGCGTACGTCGACCGCCGGGACCGCGGCGGCGGCGCTGCTGCTGGGCCGCACCGGCCGCTGGTCCTGACAGCCGCCGGTCCTGACAAGCGTGGCCGCAACTCCTCTTTCTCGGGCGGGGGAGCGGTGCGAGGCTGCCGTTCGTGGGGGCAATCGAGCGGACCCTGGTGGCGATCGGCCTCGCCGGTGCGGCAGTTGCGGGAATCCCGGCCTGCGAACCGGGAGCCGACGGGCTGAGTGCGGTGACCGTCGACATGACCACCGATCGGGCCGGCACCCGCGCCCTGGAACGGGCGGGCATCGACGTACGGTGGATGAGCTGTACGTCGACAGCCCGGCGAGGCCGGGGCCGGCAGGGCAACCAGCGACACCCGCCGGGCCACGGCGACCGGACCGAGCCGCGCGGTCGCCTCCGTCGACTGCGAGGGCGAGACCAGGGACGGGCAGGCGATCCGTATCGACGGCAAGGTGACCGAGGAGCGCTACGGGCGGTGCGTGCGCGGTGACCTGACGGCCGAGACGGGCGGAAGGACCGTGTTCCGGGCCGATGTGCTCGGCGACTGCCATGCCGCACCGAGCACGCCCGGCGCACCTGGCACACCCCGCACACCGACCGCACCGGGCAACCCCGGAACACACCCGGCGCCGCCCCTGCCGAGCGGCCCCGGCCGCCCGACCGTGACCGTCACGGCCACCGTCACCGTCGCCCCCGGCCCGACGTGCACCTGCGCTCCCGCCAAGTGACGGCAACACCTCGTCAGCCCCGTCCGTCACGGCGGCGGATAGCATGCGGCCATACTTGATCGGTATCGGAACATCCCGATCCAGCCGCATTCGAGGAGGCCAGGACCATGACGGGACAACCGCAGGCAGACTGCCTGTTCTGCAAGATCGCCGCGGGGGAGGTGCCCGCTACGGTCATCCGTGAGACGGACACGACCGTCGCGTTCCGCGATATCAACCCCCAGGCTCCGACGCACGTCCTGGTCATCCCCAAGGCGCACCACGCGGACGCCGCCGCGCTGGCCGCCGCCGAGCCGCAGATCCTCGCGGACGTGCTGACCGAGGCGGGCAACGTCGCCGCCGACGAGAAGGTCGACCGCACCGGCTACCGCGTCGTCTTCAACACCGGCTCCGGAGCCGGCCAGACCGTCTTCCACGCGCACGCCCACGTCCTGGGCGGCCGCGGCCTCAACTGGCCCCCCGGCTAAGGAAGATCTGTGTCCGCACGAGAGCTGGTGGTCCTCGGCACCGCCAGCCAGGTCCCCACCCGGCACCGCAACCACAACGGCTACCTCCTGCGCTGGGACGGCGAGGGCATCCTCTTCGATCCCGGCGAGGGCACCCAGCGCCAGATGCTGCGGGCGGGCGTGGCCGCGCACGACATCAACCGGATCTGCGTCACCCACTTCCACGGTGACCACTCGCTCGGCCTCGCCGGAGTGATCCAGCGCATCAACCTCGACCGCGTCCCGCACCCCGTCACCGCGCACTACCCGGCAAGCGGGCAGCGCTTCTTCGACCGCCTGCGGTACGCCACGGCCTACCGCGAGACGGTCCGGCTGACCGAAGCGCCGGTCGCCGCCGACGGGCCTCTGGCCACCGGTCGCTCGTACGTCCTGGACGCGGCCAGGCTGTCGCACCCCGTCGAGTCGTACGGCTACCGGCTCACCGAGCCGGACGGGCGCCGCATGCTGCCCTCGCTGCTCGCCCAACACGGCATCAAGGGCCCCGACGTCGGCCGCATCCAGCGCGACGGCCGGCTCGGCGATGTCACGCTCGGCCAGGTCAGCGAGGAGCGTCGCGGGCAGCGTTTCGCGTTCGTCATGGACACCCGGCTCTGCGACGGCGTGTACGCCCTCGCGGAGGGCTGCGACATGCTCGTCATCGAGTCGACGTTCCTCGACGAGGACGTGCGGCTCGCCGCCGAGCACGGCCATCTGACGGCCGGCCAGGCCGCCCGCGTCGCACGGGAAGCCGGCGTACGCCACCTGGTCCTCACCCACTTCTCGCAGCGCTACAGCGATCCTCAGGTCTTCGAACACCAGGCGCGGTCAGCCGGTTTCGACGGCGAGCTGACCGTCGCCGCCGACCTGCTGCGAGTCCCCCTCCCCAAGCGCCCCTGAACGAGAAGACCCCTCATGCACCTCCCCAAGGCCGAACTCCACCTCCACATCGAAGGCACCCTCGAACCCGAGCTGGCCTTCGAGCTCGCCGCGCGCAACGCCGTGGTGCTGCCGTACTCCACCACCGAAGAGCTCCGCCGCGCCTACCTCTTCGACGACCTCCAGTCGTTCCTCGACCTGTATTACGCGCTGATGGCCGTCCTGCGCACCGAGGACGACTTCGACCGGCTCGCCGACGCCTACCTGGCGCGGGCGGCTGCTCAGGGCGTACGGCACGCCGAGATCTTCTTCGACCCGCAGGCGCACACCGCGCGCGGAGTCGGGATCGGCACGGTCGTCGAAGGACTGGCCCGCGCCCTGGACCGGAGCGAGGAGCGGCACGGGATCTCGACGCAGCTGATCATGTGCTTCCTGCGCGACCAGTCCGCCGAGTCCGCGCTGGAGACGCTGGAGGCCGCCAGGCCGTATCTGCACCGGATCGCGGCCGTCGGCCTGGACTCGGCGGAGGTCGGGCACCCGCCGTCGAAGTTCCGTGCGGTGTACGAGGCCGCCGAGGCCCTGGGGCTGCGGAAGGTCGCGCACGCGGGGGAGGAGGGCCCTCCGGCGTACATCTGGGAGGCGCTGGACATCCTCGGCGTCGAGCGCGTCGACCACGGGCTGCGCTCCATGGAGGACCCGGAGCTCGTGAAGCGGCTCGTGCGCGACCGGGTGCCGTTGACGCTGTGCCCGCTGTCGAACGTACGGCTGCGCGCCATCGACGTCCTGGAGGACCACCCGCTGCGGGAGATGATGGAGGCCGGGCTGCTGGTCACCGTCAACTCCGACGACCCCGCCTATTTCGGCGGGTACGTCGGCGACACCTTCCACGCGGTGCACGAGGCGCTCGGCCTCGGCCAGGAGCAACTGCGTGAGCTGGCCCGCAACTCCTTCCGCGCGGCCTTCCTCGATCACGACGAGAAGCGCAGGGAGGCGTACCTCGCCGAGGTCGACGCCTACGTCTTCTGAGCCGGCTTCCGGGGCCGCGCGCGACTCCGCCCGTGCCGGGCCCGTTGACGCCCGTGCGGGCGCCTCTCTACGCTGCATTCTCATACGTGGACACCGTCTGCATACGGAGATGAGTAGTTGTGGCGGACCTGACCATCACCGACGTCCGGCTGACCCCCGTCCTGATCTCCGACCCACCCCTCCTCAACGTCCAGGGCGTACACCAGCCGTACACCCCGCGACTGGTCGTCGAAGTGGTCACGGCGGACGGCGTCACCGGCGTCGGTGAGACGTACGGCGATACGAAGTACCTGGAACTGGCCCGCCCGTACGCCGACCTGCTGCCCGGTCACTCGGTCGCGGATCTGAACGGACTGTTCACGCTCGCGCAGCGGGTCGGCGTCGGCCACGCGCGCGTGGAGCACGGCGTCGACGTCGGCGGGCTGCGCGGCGCGCAGACCGCGGACAAGCTGCGGCTGTCCGTCGTCTCCGCCTTCGAGGTGGCCTGCCTGGACGCGCTCGGGAAGGTGTACGGGCAGCCCGTGCACGTGCTCCTCGGCGGCAAGGTGCGCGACCACGTCGAGTACAGCGCTTACCTCTTCTACCGCTGGGAGCGGCACCCCGGCGGCGCGGGCGAGAGCGACGACTGGGGGGCCGCGCTCGACCCGCCGGGGATCGTGGCGCAGGCGCGGCGGTTCGCGCGCGAGCACGGGTTCCGTTCGTTCAAGCTCAAGGGCGGCGTCTTCGAACCCGGGCAGGAGATCGCCGCCGTACGGGCGCTCGCCGAAGCGTTCCCGGGACAGCCCCTGCGGCTCGATCCCAACGGAGCCTGGACGCCGGAGACATCCCTGAAGGTCGCGGGGGAGCTGCAAGGGGTACTCGAATACCTGGAGGACCCGGCGCCCGGGACGGCCGCGATGGCGGAGGTGTCGGCCGGGACGGACGTTCCGCTCGCCACCAACATGTGCGTGACGACCGTTCCGGAGATCCGCGAGGCGTTCCTCACCGACGCCGTGCAGGTCGTCCTCTCCGATCACCACTACTGGGGCGGGCTGCGGGCCACCCGGGAACTGGCCGCCGTATGCCGGGCCTTCGGCGTCGGCCTGTCCATGCACTCCAACACCCACATGGGCATCAGCCTGGCCGCGATGACCCAGGTCGCCGCCACCGTCCCCCACCTCGACCACTCCTGCGACAGCCACTACCCGTGGCAGACCGAGGACGTCATCACCCGGCGCCACACGTTCACCGGCGGCCGGCTGACCGTCTCCGACGCCCCCGGGCTCGGCGTCGAGCTGGACCGCGAGGCCATGGAGCGGCTCCACGGCCGCTGGCTCGACGAGGCGGCGTACGGCGCGATGCGGGACCGCGACGACGCCGCCGCGATGCGGCGGGCGGAGGGCCACGAGAGCTGGACCGCGCCCGCGCTGCCCCGCTGGTAGGGCCGGGGCGGAAGTCGCCGTCGTATCGCCGCGAGCCTCTGGGGGCGCGTATCGGGCACACTGGCCTGAATCCGCACCACACCACAGGAGCGCAGGGTGAGCACGGTGAGAAAGTACGCAGCGGCCACGTCAGCGGCCGAAGACGGCACCGGTCAGCAGGGCGATCCGACCCACGTCGACCCGCTGGACGGGCTCCGCGCCCCCGACGGCCCCTGCTGCGACGTCTTCCTCACCGGCACGGTCTTCCTCGACATCATCTTCACCGGCCTCGACAGCGCCCCGGTGCGCGGCACCGAGTCCTGGGCGCGGGGCATGGGTTCCAGCCCCGGCGGCGTGGCCAACATGGCCACCGCCCTGGCCCGCCTCGGCCTGCGTACGTCACTGGCCGCGGCCTTCGGCGACGACCACTACGGCGAGTACTGCTGGGACGCGCTCGCCGACGGCGAGGGCATCGACCTGACCATGTCACGCACCGTCCCCGGCTGGCACTCGCCCGTCACCGTCTCCATGGCGTACGAGGGCGAGCGGACCATGGTGTCCCACGGCCACGAGGCCCCGCCGCCCGCCGAACCCGGCCCGTTCCCCGACTGCCCGCCTCGCGCGCGGGCCGCCGTCGCCGCCCTGACGCCCGGCCGCACGGAGGAGTGGATCGCCACCGCCGCCCGCCGCGGTGCCAAGCTCTTCGCCGATGTGGGCTGGGACGACACGGGCCGCTGGGACCTGGCCGGCCTCGCCGACCTGGAGCACTGCGAGGCGTTCCTGCCCAACGCCGAGGAGGCGATGCGCTACACCCGCACCGACTGCCCGCGTGCCGCCGCCCGCGCCCTGGCCGAGAAGGTCCCGGTCGCGGTCGTCACGCTGGGCGCGGAGGGGGCGTACGCCGTGGACGGCTCGACCGGGGAGACCGCCGAGGTCCCCGCCATCGCCGTCGAGGCACTCGACCCGACCGGCGCCGGTGACGTCTTCGTCGCCGGATTCGTCACCGGTACGCTCGCGGGCTGGCCGCTCGCCGACCGCCTGGCCTTCGCCGGACTGACCGCCGCCCTCTCGGTGCAGGAGTTCGGCGGGTCGCTGTCGGCGCCCGGCTGGTCGGAGATCGCGGCCTGGTGGCAGCAGGTGCAGGCGGTCGACGGGCAGGACCCGCAGGCGCTGCGCCGGTACGCCTTCCTGGACGGCCTGCTGCCGACGGCGGCCCGTGTGTGGCCGCTGCGCAGGGCGGTGCCGACGATCGGATTCCGCAGGCCCGCGTAACCGCCGGGTAACCGACGGCCGGGCTGCGTGCGAAAAGCCTTCGGCCCTGTCAGTGCACCGACGTAGGCTTGGATTCACGAGGTTGTCGAGCAGCGAGAACCCTGCAACGGGAGGTATGTGCAGGCCACAGTGCCGGCCCATGACTCAGACACCCACACAGCCGCAGGCCCGCGCCCAGTTCACCGTTCCCGACAGACATCCCATGGTGACGGTCCTGGGTTCCAGCGATTCCCTGTTGCGCGTGATCGAGAACGCGTTCCCCGACGTGAACATCCACGTCAGGGGGAACGAGGTCAGCGCGGTCGGCGACCCGACGGAGGTCGCACTGATCCAGCGCCTGTTGGCCGAGATGATGCTGGTGCTCCGCACCGGACTGCCGATGACGGAGGACGCAGTGGAACGCTCGATCGCCATGCTCAGAGCGGACGGGAACGGCAGTGGCGCGGAGGCCGTCACCGAGACCCCGGCCGAAGTGCTCACTCAGAACATCCTCTCCAGCCGCGGTCGCACCATCCGCCCCAAGACGCTCAACCAGAAGCGGTACGTCGACGCCATCGACAAGCACACCATCGTCTTCGGCATCGGCCCCGCCGGTACGGGCAAGACCTATCTCGCCATGGCCAAGGCGGTCCAGGCTCTGCAGTCCAAGCAGGTCAACCGGATCATCCTGACCAGGCCCGCCGTCGAGGCGGGCGAGCGGCTCGGCTTCCTGCCCGGCACTCTCTACGAGAAGATCGACCCGTACCTGCGCCCGCTCTACGACGCCCTGCACGACATGCTGGACCCCGACTCGATCCCCCGCCTGATGGCCGCGGGCACGATCGAGGTCGCCCCGCTGGCGTACATGCGAGGCCGGACACTCAACGACGCGTTCATCATCCTGGACGAGGCGCAGAACACCAGCGCCGAGCAGATGAAGATGTTCCTGACGCGGCTCGGCTTCGACTCGAAGATCGTCGTCACGGGTGACGTCACCCAGGTCGACCTGCCGGGCGGGACGAAGAGCGGTCTGCGCCAGGTCCAGGAGATCCTGGACAACGTCGCCGACGTGCACTTCTCCCGGCTCACGTCGCAGGATGTCGTCCGGCACAAGCTGGTCGGCCGTATCGTCGACGCGTACCAGAAGTACGACGACAGCCAAAACGGGCTGTGACTTTGAAGCAGGGGTAGATCCAGCACCATGTCGATCGACGTCAACAACGAATCCGGCACCGGGGTCGACGAGCAGGCGATTCTCGACATCGCCCGTTACGCACTCGCCCGGATGCGGATCCACCCGCTCTCCGAACTGTCGGTGATCGTCGTGGACACGGCCGCCATGGAGCAGCTCCACATCCAGTGGATGGACCTCCCGGGCCCGACCGATGTCATGTCCTTTCCGATGGACGAGCTGCGTCCGCCGAAGAAGGACGACGAGGAGCCCCCGCAGGGGCTCCTCGGTGACATCGTGCTCTGTCCCGAAGTCGCCCAGAAGCAGGGTGAGGAAGCCGACACACAGCACTCCATGGACGAGGAGCTCCAGCTCCTGACCGTCCACGGGGTGCTGCACCTGCTCGGTTACGACCACGAGGAGCCGGACGAGAAGGCCGAGATGTTCGGCCTCCAGGCGGCGATCGTCGACGGCTGGCGATCGGAGAAGGGCCTCACCGGCCCGTCTCCCGCACCGACCGTTTCATGACCGCCCAACTGATCACGGGCGCGGTCCTCCTGGTCGTGGTCGCCTGGCTGGCGGCCTGCGCGGAGGCGGGCATCGCCCGGGTCTCCAGCTTCCGGGCCGCGGAGGCCGTACGGTCGGGACGGCGCGGAAGCGCCAAGCTGGCGCAGGTCGCGTCCGACCCGACCCGGTACCTGAACGTCGCCCTCCTGATGCGGGTGGCCTGCGAAATGGCCGCCGGCGTCTTCGTCACGTACGCCTGCGTGCGCGAGTTCGACGAGACCTGGGAGGCACTGACCGTCGCCATCGCGGTGATGGTCCTCGTCTCGTACGTCGCCGTCGGCGTCTCGCCGCGCACCATCGGCCGCCAGCACCCGCTGAACACGGCCACCGCGTCGGCGTACGTCCTGCTGCCGCTCGCCCGTGTCATGGGCCCCATCCCGCAGTTGCTGATCCTCATCGGCAACGCGCTCACCCCCGGCAAGGGTTTCCGCAAGGGCCCCTTCGCCAGCGAGGCCGAGCTGCGCGCGATGGTCGACCTGGCCGAGCAGGAGTCCTTGATCGAGGACGACGAGCGCCGCATGGTGCACTCCGTCTTCGAGCTCGGCGACACGCTCGTACGCGAGGTCATGGTCCCCAGGACCGACCTGGTCTCCATCGAGCGCTTCAAGACGATCCGCCAGGCCCTGACCCTCGCCCTGCGCTCCGGTTTCTCCCGCATTCCGGTGACCGGTGAGAACGAGGACGACATCGTCGGCATCGTCTACCTCAAGGACCTGGTCAGGAAGACGCACATCAACCGCGACTCCGAGTCCGACCTGGTCTCGACCGCGATGCGCCCCGCCGTCTTCGTCCCCGACACGAAGAACGCGGGCGACCTGCTGCGCGAGATGCAGCAGGAGCGCAATCACGTCGCCGTCGTCATCGACGAGTACGGCGGCACGGCCGGCATCGTCACCATCGAGGACATCCTCGAAGAGATCGTCGGCGAGATCACGGACGAGTACGACCGCGAACTGCCGCCGGTCGAGGAGCTGGACGACGGCTGCTACCGGGTGACCGCCCGGCTCGACATCGGCGACCTCGGCGAGCTCTTCGGCTTCGACGAGTTCGACGACGAGGACGTGGAAACGGTCGGCGGACTGCTCGCCAAGGCGCTCGGCCGGGTGCCGATCGCGGGCGCGTCCGCGACGGTGGACCTCCCCGACGGGCGCACGCTGCGCCTGACCGCGGAGTCCCCGGCAGGCCGCCGGAACAAGATCGTCACGGTACTCGTCGAGCCCGAGGAGAAGGAGGCGGCATGACGCCGCAGGAGCTCAGGGCGTTCTGTCTGGAATTCAACGCGGCGACGGAGGAGTTCCCCTTCGGCCCCGAAACATCCGTCTTCAAGGTGCTCGGGAAACTCTTCGCGCTCAGCGCCCTGGACTCCGACCCGCTCACCGTCAACCTGAAGTGCGAGCCGGAGATCGCGGTCCAGCTCCGCGAGGAGCACGAGGAGATCGTCCCCGGCTGGCACATGAACAAGCGCCACTGGAACACGGTCACCGCCGACGGGCAGCTCCCGGACCGCATGGTCCGGGAGCTCGTCGAGGACTCGTACGACCTGGTGGTGGCCGGCCTCCCCAAGGCGGAACGCCTCCGGCTCGACCGGGCCTGACCCGGGGCTCAGGCGCCGCGCCGGGTCCGCAGACCCGCACCCACCAGCACCGCCGCGACCAGCACGATCGCCACGTCCACGGCGAGGACCGTGCGTACGCCGTCGAAGAGCGCGCCCTGCGTCGTTGCCAGCACACCGAGCAGCGGGATGCCGACCGTGAGGCCCACCTGCTGGGTCGTCGTGACCAGACCGGTGGCCAGGCCCTGCTCCTCGTCCGGCACCCCGGACGTGACGATCAGCCCGTACGAGATGATCGCGCCCAGGTGGCACATGCTGGCCAGTGAGACGGCCGCGGTCGCCAGCAGCGCGCCGGACCCGGTGCCGATGCCCAGCAGGGCGGCGACGAACAGGCCCTGGCCGAGCAGCGAGCCGACGAGGGTGCGCCGGGCGCCGATGCGGCCGATGAGCTTCGGGGCGTAAAGGCCGGCGACGGCGGACAGCGCGCCCTGGACGCCGAAGACCAGACCGGTCAGGAAGGCGGAGAGGTTGAGCACTTCCTGGAGATAGAGGGTCAGGACGAAGACGACCGTGCTCATCATCGAGAAGGTGACCAGCCCGCCGAGGTTGCCCCAGGCCACGGTGCGGCGCCGCAGCATCGGCAGGGAGACGAGGGGCGCCGCGGCGCGGGACTCGACGTAGCCGAACGCGGCGAGCAGAGCGATGCCCGCTACCAGGGTCACGCGTACGTCGGCGCCGCCGAAACCGTGCTCGGCCGCGGTCGACAGGGCGTAGATCAGGGCGAGCAGACCGCCGGTGACGGTGACCGCGCCGGGGACGTCGAGGCGCGGGCGCTCGGGGTGGCGGGACTCCGACAGGAGAGCCGGCGCCAGTACGAGCACGACCACGGCGGCGACGGCCAGCAGGCCCATCGTCGAGCGCCAGCCCAGGGTGTCGGTCATGACGCCGCCGAGCACCATGCCCACGGTGAAGCCGAGCGAGAGCAGCGTGCCGCTGATGCCCAGCGCCCGGTCGCGCAGCGGGCCTTCGGGGAACGTGGTGGTCAGCAGCGACATGCCGGTCGGCACGATCACGGCCGCGCCGAGCCCCTGGAGCGCGCGCCCGGCCAGGAAGGACGCCGGGTCCCAGGCGAAGGTCGCGAGGAGGGAGGCCGCGCCGAAGACGGCGAGGCCGGTGAGGAAGAGCCTGCGGCGCCCGTACAGGTCGGCGACGCGGCCGAAGAGGAGCAGGAATCCGCCGGAGGGCAGGGCGAACGCGGTGACCGCCCATTGCAGCGCGGACCGGCTCATGCCGAGGTCCTTGCCGAGGACGGGCAGCGCCACGTTCAGTACGGAGAAGTCGAGCGCCACCATGAACTGGGCGGCGCACAGCACGAAGAGAATCATCCTGGCGCGCCCGGAGAGCTTCGCGGGCGCTGTCGCCGGGGGTGTGGTGGAAGTGGGGCCGGGGGAGCCGGGGGCAGAGGTGTCTAGGGCCATGGTGGACACCCTGCGGCGGCCGGAACAGCCGTGGGGAGCGGGAACTTATCCTGTTGGTGCCAGCACCAGGCAGCCGGACAGGGGGAGTACGTGGAGCGCGTGGCTACACCGGTCGATCTCAAGCGACACCGACTCGGCGAACTGCGCGAGTTCCTGATGAGCAGACGGGCCCGGATCAGCCCCGCGGAAGCGGGACTTCCGGACGGCGGCGCGCGGCGGCGTACGCCCGGACTGCGCCGGGAGGAGGTCGCGGTGCTCGCGGGCGTCGGCGTTTCCTGGTACCAGTGGCTGGAGCAGGGCAGGGACATCACCGTCTCGCCGCAGGTGCTCGACTCGGTGGGGCGGGTGTTGCGGCTGAGCAGCGCGGAGCGCCGTCATCTGTACGTCCTGGCCGGGCTCAACCCGCCCGCGCCGGAGGTCGATCCGCGCAACGCCGACATGTGCGACGGGCTGCGCCGGCTGATCGACGCGTGGATGCCGTACCCCGCGCACATCATGGACGCGTACTGGAACACGATCATGTACAACGACGCGGCGGGCGCGGTCCTGGGCATGCGTCCCGGCATCACCCAGAACTGCCTGGTCGCCTTCTTCACCGATCCCATCTACCGCTCCAGGGCGAAGAGCTGGGAGCAGAACGCGCCGCTCGTCGTGGCGCAGTTCCGGGCGGCGTGCTCGGAGCGGCCGGACGACGAGGGCTTCCGCGCGGTCGTCGACGAGGTGAAGGAGCTCTCGCCGGAGTTCGTCGGACTGTGGGAGCGGCGGGACATCGCGCCGGGTGGCCAGGTGCGCAAGGAGATGGGAAATCCGGTCGTCGGCACGCTCGTCGTGGAGTCGACGCAGTTGCGGGTGCCGGCCCGCCCCGATCTGACGATCGTGCTGCACACGGCGCTTCCGGAGGCGGACACGGCGGCGAAGCTGGAGTGGCTGGCGTCGCCCGAGGGGCGGCGCGGTTCGATGTACCCGGTCGCGGGCTGAGCGGTGACCGCTCCCTATGCTCGGGGCATGACTGAGACCACGCCGAGCACCGCACTCGACCCCGAGGACCGCAAGATCATCACGCTGGCGCGCAGTGCGCGGGCGCGGAACGGGGTGCCGGAGGGGGCGGCCGTGCGGGACGAGACGGGCCGCACGTACGTCGCCGGTACCGTCGCGCTCGACTCCCTGCGGCTCAGCGCCCTGCGCACCGCTGTCGCGATGGCCGTGGCGAGCGGCGCGAAGTCACTGGAGGCGGCGGCGGTCGTGACCGAGGCGGCCACGGCGTCCGAGGAGGACCGGGCGGCGGTACGGGACCTGGGAGGTGCGCAGACGCCGGTGCTGGTGGCGGGACCGGACGGAGAGCTGCGGGTCAGCGTCACCGCGGGCGGCTGACCGGCCGAGCGCCTGTTGAGCGGGGAACTTCCCGCTCAGCGGCACTGCCCCACCCCTTCGGGGTTCGAGGAGCGGGGCCCGGGGCGGGCAGGGGGAAGCCCCGCAGGGCCGCCCCCGGGCCGCACTGGTCGGGCCGACGGCGTACATCGGGGAGAATGGCACGCATGAGCGCTCGCACCCAGTCTTCCGAGGTCCCCCACCGGGCCGGCTTCGCCTGCTTCGTCGGCCGCCCCAACGCGGGCAAGTCCACCCTGACGAACGCTCTGGTCGGCCAGAAGGTCGCCATCACCTCCAGCCGGCCACAGACCACGCGCCACACGGTGCGCGGCATCGTGCACCGCCCCGACGCGCAGCTGATCCTGGTCGACACCCCCGGCCTCCACAAGCCGCGCACGCTGCTGGGCGAGCGTCTCAACGATGTCGTACGCACCACCTGGGCCGAGGTCGACGTGATCGGCTTCTGCCTGCCCGCCGACCAGAAGCTCGGCCCCGGTGACAAGTTCATCGCCAAGGAACTCGCGGGTATCAAGAAGACGCCGAAGATCGCGATCGTCACCAAGACCGACCTTGTCGACTCCAAGCAGCTCGCCGAGCAGCTCATCGCCGTCGACCAGCTCGCCACGGAGCTCGGCTTCGAGTGGCAGGAGATCGTCCCGGTGTCCGCCGTCGGCGACCTCCAGGTCTCGCTCCTCGCCGACCTGCTGATCCCGCTGCTGCCCGAGAGCCCGCCGCTCTACCCCGAGGGTGACCTCACCGACGAGCCCGAGATGGTGATGGTCGCGGAGCTGATCCGCGAGGCCGCGCTCGAGGGCGTACGGGACGAGCTGCCGCACTCCATCGCGGTCGTCGTCGAGGAGATGCTGCCGCGCGAGGACCGCCCGGCCGACAGGCCGCTCCTGGACATCCACGCGAACGTCTACATCGAGCGCCCCAGCCAGAAGGGCATCATCATCGGCCCCAAGGGCCAGCGCCTGAAGGACGTCGGCACGAAGTCGCGCAAGCACATCGAGGCCCTGCTCGGCACGCCGGTCTTCCTGGACCTGCACGTGAAGGTCGCCAAGGACTGGCAGCGGGACCCGAAGCAGCTGCGCAAGCTCGGTTTCTGAGCCCCGCGTACGTGCCGGGGCGACTCAGTCCACGCCCTGGATGCGCGTCACCAGTACCGCTCCCGCCAGCCCCATCCCCGCCGCGACCAGGTACAGCGTCGTGTAGCCGCCCAGGTGCGTGACGACCGGGGCGGCCACGGCGGGGGCGGCGACCTGGGGCAGCGAGTTGGCGATGTTGATGACGCCCAGGTCCTTGCCGCGGTGCGCGGCGGCCGGCAGCACCTCCGTCATCAGCGCGAAGTCGACCGACGTGAAGACGCCGAAGCCGACCCCGAGCAGCGCCGCCGCGACCAGCGCGCCCGTCCATGTCTGCCAGTACGCGAGCATCGCCGTGGCCCCGGCCATCAGGACGCCCGCCCACAGCACGAACGGCTTGCGGCGGCCCGTACGGTCCGACCACACCCCGCCCACGACGACCGTGACGAGCAGCAGAGCCCCATTGACGGCCGTCAGGACGAGAACGCCGTCCTGCGGACTGCCGTGACGCAGTTCGTCGCGCAGGTAGTAGAGCAGGTAGAGCAGCGCGATGGAGTTGCCGAGGTTGATCAGGAAGCGGGTCAGCCAGGCCCACGCCAGATCCGGATGGTGGCGCGGCGGGATCCAGAAGTCGGCCAGGAACGGCCGCCACGCGAACGGCGGCAGGTCGCCCGGGGCCAGCACCAGATCCTTGTGACGCAGTACGTACGGCAGCACTCCCAGCGCCGTGAACACCGCGCACGCCGCGTACCCGGCCGTGATCCCGCCCGCGAGCGTCGCCAGGCCCGTCCCGGCGACCACCCCCAGCATCTGCGCCGCGCCCAGCCTGCCGCCGACCGCCCCGCGCTGCAGGCGCGGCACCCGGTCGGGCACGGCGGCGGTGACGGCGGCGAAGGCCGCGTTGAGGCCGAGCTGGACCAGGCACCAGCCCAGCGCCATCACGGCGGCGTTCGAAGCGGCCGCCAGGAGTACGAGCGCCGCCGCCCCGCCGGCCGCCCCGGCCACGATCCACGGCGTACGGCGGCCGAATCGTGAGGTCGTACGGTCCGACAGCGCGCCGAACAGCGGGTTGGCGACCAGTGCCACGGCCGCGCCCATGCCGGTGACCCACGCCAGCACGGTCTCCTTCGAGGTGCCGGCCGGCGCGAGCTCCGCCGCCTGGAGCGCGAGGAGGATCTGGAGGGGGCCGAACCAGCCGACCCAGACCGCCCCGTTGGCGAGGGACAGCGACATCGTCCAGCCACGTCCGACGGGGACCGTGGGTTCCACGAGAGCAGGGACGGCTCCGGCGGCCTCGCCCGCGGACCCCGCGGTCGTCACGCCCGCTGCCCGCGCAACGCGTCCCGCAGCCAGCGGTACGACGCCTTGGGCGTCCGGGCCAGCGTCTCGTAGTCGATGTGGACGAGGCCGAAGCGCTGGGCGTACCCCTCGGCCCACTCGAAGTTGTCCATCAGCGACCAGACGAAGTAGCCCCGTACGTCGACGCCCGCCTCCATCGCCCGGTGCAGCGCCCGCAGGTGGCCGTCGAGGAACGTGATCCGCTCCCGGTCGTCCAGGCCGTCGTACGAGCAGCCGTTCTCGGTGATGACGACGGGCGGGAGCCGGTCGCCGTACCGCTCACGGAAGGAGGTCAGCAGCTCGGTGAGCGCGTCCGGGACGACCGGCCAGTCGAAGGCCGTCCGTGGATAGCCTTCGATCGCCCGGACGGAGAAGGGCATCTCCGGCGGTATCCCGATGCCCGCGAAGTCGGTGGGCGCGTCCGGATCGGGTGCTCCGACCAGCGTCGGCTGGTAGTAGTTGATCCCGTACCAGTCGAGCGGCCCCGCGATGACTTGCAGGTCCTCGGCGACGGGACCCGGCAGCATCTCGGCGATCCCGTCCGGATACCGCCCGAGCAGCAGCGGATCGGCGAACAGCCGGTTGAGCAGCAGGTCGTAGAAGTCCGCCGCGCCCCTGTCCTCGTCGCTCCGGGACACCGCCCACACCGGCCCGTGCGAGTTGGCGATCCCGATGCTGCCGGCGCCCCTGGCCCGCAGCGCCTGTACGGCGAGACCGTGCCCCAGGAGCTGATGGTGGGCGGCGGGCAGCGCGTCGAAGAGCAGCCGCTTGCCGGGGGCGTGCTGCCCGAGCCCGTACCCGAGCAACGTCACCTCGGCGGGCTCGTTGAGAGTGATCCAGCGGTCCACGCGGTCACCGATCCTGGCGGCCACCACATCGGCGTACTCCGCGAACCGGTGGGCAGTGTCCCGCTCCAGCCAGCCACCGGCCTCCTCCAGGACGAGCGGGGTGTCCCAGTGGAAGAGGGTCGGCACCGGACGCACGCCCGCCGCGCACAGCTCGTCGACGAGCCGGTCGTAGAAGTCGAGCCCCGCCTGGCCGACCGCCCCCACGCCCTCCGGCAGTACCCTCGACCAGGCCACCGAGAACCGGTACGCCCCGACGCCCAGGTCCCTGATGAGCGCCACGTCCTGCGGATACCGGTGGTAGTGATCGGTCGCCACGGACGCGTCCGAACCGTCCTTGATCCGCCCCGGCTCGGCGGCGAAGGCGTCCCACGAGGACCTCCCGCGCCCGCCCTCGTCCAACGCGCCCTCGATCTGATGGGCCGAAGTCGACACGCCCCAGAGGAAGTCGGCAGGGAATCGGGGCAGCGGGTGCGGCGGCGGCGTCGTCATGCAGCGATGCTCGGTACCGCCGGTAACCCTGTCAATGGGGAGTGGGTGGGCGGAACCGTCAGACGGCGATGAGCCGGACCCGGCCGCCGCAGAGCTTCGTCATGTCGTCCACGTCCGATGTCAAAATGGTGACCGGACCCGACTGCCGAAGGGCCGCTTCGGCGACGGTGGCGTCGATCGCGTACTTGTGGCCGTGCAGCCCGGCGTCCTTGAGCAGCCGCGCCGCGGCCTTCGCCGTGTGCTCGGTGACAGGTTCCACCTTGATGCGCGAGAGCAGCCAGCTCAGCCGGGCCAGGTCGGTCTTCGCGTGCGTGACCTCGATGATCGTGTTGGCGCTGATGACAAGGTCTGTCTCGCTGCGGTGCGCCGAGTCGATGAGCGCGGTTGCGAACCGGTCGTCGGTGATCCAGGCGGACAAGCCCTGGGAGTCCAGGACGAGGGCCGTCACGCGGCTTCCTCTCGCGGAGCGGAGGCGCCGCGCAGCAGCGCATCGGCCCGGGCGCGCTCTTCGTCGGTGAAGGCGCCGTGCTCTCGCTCGTACCGGCGCAGTTCCTCGCCGAGCAGGTCATTGCGGATCCTGCGGGCGAGGGCTTCCGCCGCGTAACCGGACAGGTTGTCGGTGAGCTCCCGAGCCGAGGCCACGAGCTCTTCGGGGAGCGAGATGGTGATCTTTTTGGAGGCCATACAGCTACCATACTGCGGTATGGCCTCCGTCGTCCTCCAGGAGCACCAGCGGGCGCTCCCGCGTCGCCGGCCCGGTCGGCTCGAGTCCGTCCCAGCGTCGGCCGGGGCGGAGTGCGGGTCCCTATCCTTCAGGCCCCTTCCTTCAAGACCTGTGAGATCAGCCGGCTCTGTGCCTCGGTCAGCCGTGGATCCGCGCAGTAGACGGTCTTGCCGTCGACCGTGATCTGGTAGCTGAATCCGTCCGGTACGCCGATGGGCGGCGTGCTCCGGCCGGAGGCCACCGCCTCCTCGGCCAGGGCGTGCCACGCACCCGCGTCGGACCGCCCGGAGGTGTCCACCTCGGCGTAGCGCTCGATCCCGGCAAATCCGCCCGTACGCCGTACCCCAATTCGCATGGTTCCCGTTCTAGTACGGATACGGCTCAGCCGGTAGGCACCCCGACCTGGGACCACGCTTTCAGCAGAGCCTCCATCTCCTCGCCTTCACCGAAACGGACCTGTGCGGCCGCCACGGTGGCCCGCGCGAAGTCGGCGAAGCTCGCGTCGACCCGGAGGCTCCCGCCGGTCAGCGTGTCGTACCAGATCTGCCCCGCCCCCTCCCACGCCTTTCCGCCGAGGGCGGTGGCGAGCAGGCAGAAGGCGCGGTTGGGGATGCCGGAGTTGATGTGGACACCGCCGTTGTCCCGGCCGGTGCGGACGTAGTCGTCCATCGTCGCGGGTTGGGGGTCCTTGCCGAGCACGTCGTCGTCGTACGCCGTGCCGGGCGCCTTCATGGAGCGCAGGGCCACCCCGCTGACGCGCTCGGTCAGCAGGCCCGCGCCGATCAGCCAGTCGGCCTGGTCGGCGGTCTGCCCGTTGACGTACTGCTTGACCAGCGAGCCGAAGACGTCGGACACGGACTCGTTGAGCGCGCCGGGCTGGCCGAAGTACGTGAGGTTCGCCGTGTACTGCGTCACGCCGTGGGCCAGCTCGTGGGCGATGACGTCCACGGGGAGCGTGAAGTCGCGGAAGATCTCGTCGCCGTCGCCGAAGACCATCTGCTCGCCGTCCCAGAAGGCGTTCCCGTAGTTCTCGCCGTAGTGGACGCTCGCTACGAGGGGCAGGCCGTTCCCGTCGACGGAATCGCGCCCGAAGGCCTTGAGGAGAAGCTCGAAGGTGGCGCCCAGACCCGCGTACGCGCGGTTGACGGTCGCGTCCTGGCCCGGCTCGTCGCCCTCGGCCCGTACTTCGACGCCCGGCAGGACCTGGCGGTGCTGCGCGTCGTAGAGCGTGCGGTGCGGCCTGCCGTCGGCGGCGGCCGACGGGGCGGCCGACGGGGCACCGAGGACGGTGGTCAGCCGACGGTGGGTACGCTGCGCGGCGTCCGCCTCGAGCGTCCGGCGGGCGGGGCGGGCGAGCGCCGGATCGTCGGCCCGGGCGAGCTTGTCGAGGACGTGGGGCGGCACGATGGTGCAGAACACGGGATGGGTGGCCTTCATGGCGGCAATGTGGCACTGGGTCACATGACTGTCACTACTTGCGACCATGATTGATGAAATCGAGTGAAGAATCACTTTCGCCCGTTACTCGCCCGTTACCAACAGGGCAGTCCCGCATACTGATACGGGACCGGCAATTCCGGCTTCCCTCGGCTAGGCTGCGGCACATCATGCGTTACGGGCTGCTTCTCCTTAGCTGCCGCGGCGAGGGTCTGTAGTTCCAGGCCGACCCCCTCCCCGCGGAGTCTGGTGCTGCAGCGACACCGTCGGCCGTCCCCTTTGCAGGACACCGAGGAGCCCTACGCGATGAACGCCCCTGTTGGCCGCCCCACGCCGATCACCAACGCGACGCAGCTGCAGAAGCCGTCCGGGATGCCGGTCCACAAGTACGGCAAGTACGAGGCCGTGGACATCCCCGACCGCACCTGGCCGGACCGCCGTATCACCAAGGCGCCCCGCTGGCTGTCCACCGACCTGCGCGACGGCAACCAGGCCCTGATCGACCCGATGAGCCCCGCCCGCAAGCGCGAGATGTTCGACCTGCTCGTACGCATGGGCTACAAGGAGATCGAGGTCGGCTTCCCGTCCTCCGGCGAGACGGACTTCAACTTCGTACGCTCCATCATCGAAGAGGGCGCGATCCCCGAGGACGTGACGATCTCCGTCCTGACCCAGGCGCGCGAAGAGCTGATCGAGCGGACCGTGGAATCGCTGGTCGGCGCGCGGCGCGCGACCGTGCACCTGTACAACGCCACCGCGCCGACCTTCCGTCGCGTGGTCTTCCGCGGCTCGAAGGAGCAGGTCAAGCAGATCGCGGTGGACGGCACCCGGCTGGTCGTGGAGTACGCCGACAAGCTGCTGGGCCCGGAGACCGTCTTCGGCTACCAGTACAGCCCGGAGATCTTCACCGACACCGAGCTGGACTTCGCCCTGGAGGTCTGCGAGGCCGTCTGCGACGTATGGCAGCCGGAGGAGGGCCGGGAGATCATCCTCAACCTGCCCGCCACCGTGGAGCGCTCGACGCCGTCCACGCACGCGGACCGTTTCGAGTGGATGTCGCGGAATCTGTCCCGGCGTGAGCACATCTGCCTGTCGGTGCACCCGCACAACGACCGCGGCACCGCCGTCGCCGCCGCCGAGCTGGCGATCATGGCGGGCGCCGATCGCATCGAGGGCTGCCTGTTCGGGCAGGGCGAGCGCACCGGCAACGTCGACCTGGTCACCCTGGGCATGAATCTGTTCAGCCAGGGCGTCGACCCGCAGATCGACTTCTCGCAGATCGACGACATCCGCCGCACCAGCGAGTACTGCAATCAGATGGAGGTCCACCCGCGCCACCCCTACGCGGGCGACCTGGTCTACACCGCCTTCTCCGGCTCCCACCAGGACGCCATCAAGAAGGGCTTCGACGCCATGGAGGCCGAGGCGGCCGCCGCCGGCAAGACGGTCGACGACATCGAGTGGGCCGTGCCGTACCTGCCGATCGACCCGAAGGACGTGGGCCGTTCCTACGAGGCCGTCATCCGGGTCAACTCGCAGTCCGGCAAGGGCGGCATCGCGTACGTCCTGAAGAACGACCACAAGCTGGACCTGCCGCGCCGCATGCAGATCGAGTTCTCACGGATCATCCAGGCCAAGACGGACGCCGAGGGCGGCGAGGTCACGCCGAAGGCGATCTGGTCGGTCTTCCAGGACGAGTACCTGCCGAACTCCGAGAACGCGTGGGGGCGGATCCAGCTGCGTTCCGGCCAGACCACCACCGACACGGACGGCCAGGACACGCTGACCGTCGAGGCGGTCGTGGACGGCGTCGACACCGCGCTGACCGGCACGGGCAATGGCCCGATCTCGGCCTTCTTCGAGGCCCTGGGAGCGGTCGGCGTGGACGCCAGGCTGCTGGACTACCAGGAGCACACGATGAGCGAGGGCGCGAGTGCCCAGGCCGCGTCGTACATCGAGTGCGCCATCGACGGCAAGGTGCTGTGGGGCATCGGCATCGACGCCAACACCACGCGCGCGTCGCTGAAGGCGGTCGTTTCGGCCGTGAACAGGGCCACGCGCTAAGACCCCGGGGCTCCGGTTCCGAAGCGCCGGGCGTGCTGATTTTCGGCCACGCCCGGCGTTTCCCGTATCTCTCGCTCCGACAGGGTGCTGACGCGACATCACGGATGTGGCTAACATCACGGCAACCGCGGCAGTGTTGCCGGAGCGTTACGGAGGTGCGACGTGCGGACAGCCCGAGGGCGGAAACAATGCGTATGGGGCATTCGCACCGCTTGGAACACCGTCGGCGACGGTGACTTCTTCTGCCCGGACTGCGGCGGCGACCGCAACTACCGGCGCCGCACGGGCCGCAGGCGCTTCACCGTCCTCGGCGTCCCGCTGCTGCCGCGCGGATACGTCGGCCCGGTCGTCGAATGCGCGGCCTGCCAGACCCACTTCGGCACCGAGGCGCTCGACCGCCCCACCACCGTCCGCTTCTCCGCGATGCTCCGCGACGCCGTCCACACCGTCGCCCTCGCCGTCCTCGCCGCGGGCGGCACGTCCTCCCGTACGGTCAGAGTCACCGCCGTCGCGGCCGTCCGCGCCGCCGGGTTCGACGACTGCACCGAGGACCAGCTCACCACCCTCATCGACGCGCTCGCCGCCGACACCGGGCGCCTGCCGGGGGCGTACGAAGGGACCTCCGAGCCCTGCGGCGCCGCGCTCGCCATCGAACTGCACGAGGCTCTCGAACCGCTGGCCCCGCACCTCGCGCCGGCCGGCCGCGAATCGATCCTGCTCCAGGGCGCCAGGATCGCCCTCGCCGACGGCCCTTACAGCCCCGCCGAGCGCGAGGTGCTGACGATCGTCGGCGGCGCACTGCTGATCCGCCCGGACGACACCACCCGGCTGCTCGCGACGGCGCGTACACCTTCCTGATCCTTCCGGTACTCCCCAGGGAGTAAGGGAGCCGCGTACCGCCCCCGGCAGTACCGCTGATCTCGCCCGTGCGTGCGACGAGTCGGCCGTCCCGCGATGGGACTCTGGCGAGGACTGGGAACACCTGGTGACCGGCACGGGCCGCTTTCGCCAACCCCGTGTCCCGGAACCGGCCCGTACCGGAGGATGAGAGCGTGCCCCTGATGTCCGAACGGGTCTTCGCCGCCCTGCGGCGGGACCCGGTGCGAGCACCGCACCGGCAGCGGACCGACACGGTGATCACCGCCGTGACCGGTGCGCTCGCCGTCGCGCTCGCGCTCCTGATCGACGACGGGCGCAGGTTGGACACGTACGGCTGGGCGCTGCTCGCCGCGAGCACGCTGCCGCTGGCGTGGCGGCGGCGCAGGCCCGTGCCCGTACTGCTGGCGGTGGTGGCGGCCGTCGGGACGTACCACGGGCTCGACTACAACCACGCCGCACCGGTGCCGGGTTCGCTGATCGCCGTGTACACGATGGCCGTCACCGGCAGACCGCTGCGGACGGTGCTGATCGGCTCGGGGGTGGTGGCCGTCGCCGTGTCGGTGATGTTCACCCTCAACGCCCACCAGGGTCTCGAGCTGCTGGGCAACTCCGGGTGGATCCTCGCCGTGATCGTCCTGGGGGTCGCGGTGCGGACCCACCGGCGGTACATCGCCGCGACCGTCGAGCGCGCCGAACGCGCCGAACGGACCCGCGAGGAGGAAGCCGCGCGACGGGTCGCGGAGGAGCGCCTGCGCATCGCCCGCGACCTGCACGACCTGCTGGCGCACTCCATCACGCTCATCGGCGTCCAGACGTCGGTCGCCGCGCACATCCTGGTCGCCGATCCGGACCGGCTGGACCGGGAGGCGGTCGCCAAGGCGCTCGACGGCATCGCGGAGACCTGCCGTACGGCGCGGGGCGAGCTGCGCACCACCCTGGAGGTGCTGCGCGCCGACGGAACGGGGGAGGCCGGGGCGGACGGCCCGCTCCCGGACCTGGCGGCGCTGCCCGCGCTCGTACGGGCGGCGCGGACGGCCGGGGCGAAAGTCGGCCTGACGGTACGGACACCGGAGCTGCGCCCGGCGGTGGCCGCGGCGGCGTACCGGATCGTGCAGGAGTCGTTGACCAACGCGGTACGCCACGCGGGCCCCGACGTACGGGTGCGGGTGGAGGTGGTGGCCGGGGAGGACGGCGCCCTGCGGGTGACGGTCACCGATGACGGCGCCACCGCCGCGACGGACAACCCGGCGCCCGGCAGCGGCACTCCGGGTGCGGGCGGTGCCGGTCTCCCGGTTCACGGCGGCCCCGGGACGCCGGGCACCGACGGCGCGGGCAGCTTCGGCTTCGGCCTCGGCTTCGGACTGGTCGGGATGCGGGAGCGGGCCCGCAGCGTCGGCGGGACGCTGACGGCCGGGCCGCGCGCGGACAGGGGCGGTTTCGAGGTCATGGCGGTCCTGCCGCTCGGCCGGCAGGCCGGAACCGGATCCGGACACGACCCGGTTCACCAGGCCGGGCGTCGGCCCGCGGCCGCGCTCCGGCAGCGTGCCGGTCGCGAGCCCGCACCCGAGCCACCCGGCCGCGAGCCCGCGCCTGCTGTCGCGACGCCCGGCCGGCCCGGGGCCGCGCCCGGCCGTGACCTGCGCAATGAGTCCGGACGTCGGACCGCACATCGGCCCGGTCATACGCCCGGGCAGGAGGAGGCAACCGCGTGAGCCCGATCCGGGTACTGCTCGCCGACGATCAGACGCTCGTACGGGCGTCCTTCGCCATGCTCGTCGAGTCCGCCCGCGACATGGAGGTCGTCGCCCAGGCCGGCACGGGGCGCGAGGCGGTCGACCTGGCCCGTGCCGCCCGCGCCGACCTCGTCGTCATGGACCTGCGGATGCCCGAGATGGACGGCGTCGAGGCGACCCGCCTGATCGCCGCCGACGAGGACCTGGCGGGCGTCAAGGTCCTCGTCCTCACGACGTACGACACCGAGGAGTACATCCTGGAGGCCCTGCGCGCGGGTGCGTCCGGGTTCCTCGTCAAGGACATCCGGCCGGCCGAACTGCTGGCGGCGATCAGGACGGTGGCCGCGGGCGAGTCGCTGCTGTCGCCCGGCCCCACCGCCCGTCTGATCGCCCGCGTCCTGGCCACCCCCGAAGCCCCGACGGCCGGCGGCCCCGACGGCCTGACCGACCGTGAACGCCAGGTGCTCGCCCTGGTCGCCCGCGGTCTGACCAACACGGAGATCGCCGACTCGCTCGGCCTGAGCCCGCTCACCTCGAAGACCCACGTCAGCCGGATCATGGGCAAGCTCGGGGCCCGCGACCGGGCCCAACTCGTCATCGTCGCGTACGAGTCGGGCCTGGTCCGTCCCGCTCAGTCCTGAGGCGCCGCGCTCGCCCGCAGCATTCCCTCGCGGTCGACGATCTTCACGCGCTCGCGCCCCTCGGCGGCGCCCAGCGCGCGCTCCGCGCTGTCGAGGCGGTGCCAGCCCTCCCACGTCGTGTACGCGACGCCCTTGCCCGCGAGGAAGTCCACCACGGCGTCCGTCTCCGGCGCCTCGGGGGCCGGCAGGCGGCCGGCGCCGTGGTCCTCCAGGAGGTGCGCCACCGTCTCGTTGGCGTCGCCCTTGGTGTGGCCGATGAGACCGATCGGGCCGCGCTTGATCCATCCGGTGACGTACGTGGACCGGAGGTGCTCGCCCGCCTCGATCACGCGGCCGCCCTCGTGCGGGACCGTGCCGGAGGTGAAGTCGAAGGGCAGCTTGGGGAGTTCGTCGGACAGGTAGCCGACGGCGCGGTAGACGGCCTGCACGTCCCACGTCTGCGTCTCGCCCGTGCCCGTGACGTTGCCGGTGCCGTCGAGCCGCGTGCGCTCCGTACGGAGGCCGACGACCCGGCCGTCCTCGCCGACGACCTCGGTGGGCGACTCGAAGAAGTGCAGGAAGAGCTTGTGGGGCCGGTCGCCGATGTCCCGGATCGCCCAGTTCTCCAGCGTCTTGGCGACCATGTCCGCCTGCTTGTTGGCGCGGCGGGTGGCGATGCTGCCGTCGTCGTAGTCGATGTCCTCGGGGTTCACGATGACTTCGATGTTCGGGGAGTGGTCGAGCTCGCGCAGCTCCATCGGGCTGAACTTCGCCTGCGCCGGCCCGCGCCGTCCGAAGACGTGGATCTCGCGCGCCTTGTTGGCGGCGAGCCCCGCGTGGACGTTCGGCGGGATCTCGGTCGGCAGCAGCTCGTCGGCGGTCTTCGCCAGGATGCGGGCCACGTCCAGGGCGACATTGCCGACCCCGAGAACGGCGACCTTCTCCGCGTCGAGCGGCCAGGTGCGCGGCACGTCCGGGTGGCCGTCGTACCAGGAGACGAAGTCGGCGGCCCCGTAGGAGCCGTCGAGCCCGATGCCGGGTATGTCCATCGCCCGGTCGGCGCTCGCGCCGGTGGAGAAGATCACCGCGTCGTAGAACGCGCGGAGGTCGTCCAGGCCGATGTCCGACGGGTAGTCGACGTTGCCGAAGAGCCGTATCTGCGGCTTGTCCAGGACCTGGTGCAGCGCGGTGATGATGCCCTTGATGCGGGGGTGGTCCGGGGCGACGCCGTACCGGATCAGTCCGAAGGGCGCCGGCATCCGCTCGAAGAGGTCGATGGACACCCCGGGGTCGGTCGCGGCGTCGGACTTCAGCAGGGCGTCGGCGGCGTAGATTCCGGCCGGGCCGGCACCGACGATCGCGACCCTCAGGGGGCGGGGCATGGGGGGTTTCCCTTCGGGTGGCGACAACTGTCTCGTGCGTCACCCTAGGCAACGATATGCCGGGTCAGGTACCTGACCCCTGCCTATGACCCCATAAGCAGCCCTTATGGCTACCCAAAGATCCCCTTGATGGGCGTGTTCCGGACAGGGGGCGGGCCGGACGCGGCGGCCGGGAGGTGGGCGAGAATGGACGCATGACCCTGTTCCGCGACGACGGCATCGTGCTGCGCACCCAGAAGCTGGGTGAGGCGGACCGGATCATCACGCTGCTCACCCGCGGACACGGCCGCGTGCGCGCCGTCGCGCGGGGGGTACGGCGGACCAAGTCGAAGTTCGGGGCGCGGCTGGAGCCCTTCTCGCACGTGGACGTGCAGTTCTTCTCGCGCGGCAGCGAACTCGTCGGGCGCGGCCTGCCCCTGTGCACGCAGAGCGAGACGATCGCTCCGTACGGCGGCGGAATCGTCACGGACTACGGCCGCTACACCGCCGGTACGGCGATGCTGGAGACCGCCGAGCGGTTCACCGATCACGAGGGCGAGCCCGCCGTACAGCAGTACCTGCTGCTCGTCGGCGGCCTGCGCACCCTCGCCCGCGGCGAGCACGCCCCCAACCTCATCCTCGACGCCTTCCTGCTGCGTTCGCTGGCCGTGAACGGCTACGCGCCCAGCTTCGACGACTGCGCGAGGTGCGGTCTGCACGGGCCGAACCGGTTCTTCTCGGTCGCCGCCGGCGGCGTCATATGCGGCGACTGCCGGGTGCCCGGAAGCGTCGTACCCTCGGCGGAGGCCGTCGGACTGCTCAGCGCGTTGCTGACGGGGGACTGGGAGACGGCGGACAGCTGTGAGGCGCGGCACGTCCGGGAGGGCAGCGGGCTGGTGTCGGCGTATCTGCACTGGCACTTGGAGCGCGGACTGCGCTCACTGCGGTATGTGGAAAAGTGAATCGAGGGAGAGAGAAGCTGATGGCACGACGCGGGATTCTGGGCCGTAACCGGCGCGAGTACAAGACGCCGGAGGCGCACCTGTCCGGCGCGCGGCCGCCGAAGATCCCCAGCGAGCTGGTCCCGGAGCACGTGGCCGTCGTCATGGACGGCAACGGCCGCTGGGCGAAGGAGCGCGGACTGCCGCGCACCGAGGGCCACAAGGTCGGCGAGGGCGTCGTGCTCGACGTGCTCAAGGGGTGCCTCGAGATGGGCGTCAAGAACCTCTCTCTGTACGCCTTCTCCACGGAGAACTGGAAGCGCTCGCCCGAGGAGGTGCGCTTCCTGATGAACTTCAACCGGGACGTCATCCGCCGCCGCCGCGACGAGATGGACGAGCTCGGCATCCGCATCCGCTGGACCGGCCGGATGCCGAAGATGTGGAAGTCCGTCGTCCAGGAGCTCCAGGTCGCCCAGGAGCAGACCAAGGACAACGACGCCATGACGCTGTACTTCTGCGTCAACTACGGCGGTCGCGCCGAGATCGCCGACGCGGCGCAGGCCATCGCGCGCGATGTCGCGGCGGGCAGGCTCGACCCGTCGAAGGTCAACGAGAAGACCTTCGCGAAGTACATGTACTACCCGGACATGCCGGACGTCGATCTCTTCGTACGCCCCAGCGGTGAGCAGCGCACGTCCAACTACCTGATCTGGCAGAGCGCGTACGCCGAGATGGTCTTCCAGGACGTCCTGTGGCCCGACTTCGACCGCCGCGACCTGTGGCGCGCCTGCGTCGAGTACGCCTCCCGCGACCGCCGCTTCGGCGGCGCCGTCCCGAACGAGGAGCAGCTCGCCGCCGGCAGCATGTAGGGCGGCGCGGGGCCGCCCGGACGACGTGGCTAGGATCCCGCCCCATGGATCATCAGGGGCGGGACATCATTCAGGCCGCGGAGACCGTCGAGCTGACGTACCGCCCGGCGCGCGGCGACGTTCTGGCGGGCATCCGGGTACGCGACCGAGTCCGGCGGCTCCATGTGCTGCGGGGGGCGGTGATGGCGCTGTTCGCGGGCTGCGGCCTGCTGTTGTTGGTGGCACCCGGGGGGCCGCCGGCGGCCAACGTCCTGCTGTGCGCACTGGTCGTCCTGTTCATCTGGTCGGTTCCGCACCTTCAGGCCCACCACGTGCTGCGCGTCGTGCGATGGCAGGGCGAATACCGTGCGACGGTCACCGAGGCGGGCGTGTCGGCCGCGAACGAACACGCGACCCTGATCGTGCGCTGGTCGCTCTTCCGGGGCTACCGGGAGACCCGCGACCACGTCGTGCTGCTCAGCCGGGACCCGGGCATCCTGTGCCTGGAGGTCCTGCCCAAGCGCGGACTCGCGGCCCCGGACGACATGGACCGGCTGCGGGACGTCCTCGAGCGGAACCTGCGGCGGCTCTGAGGCGGTCCGGAGAAGAGAGCGGGCCCGTACCGGTCGGTATCCGGTACGGGCCCGCTCTCGTGCGGCCTCAGACGCTTGCCGCGCACTCCACACACGTGCCGAAGATCTCCACCGTGTGGGCCACGTTCACATAACCGTGCTGGGCGGCGATGGCCTCCGCCCACTTCTCGACCGCAGGGCCCTCGACCTCGACGGCCTTGCCGCACACCCGGCACACGAGGTGGTGGTGGTGCTCGCCGCTCGAGCAGCGCCGGTACACCGCCTCACCGTCGCTGGTGCGCAGCACGTCCACCTCACCGGCGTCGGCGAGGGACTGCAGGGTGCGGTAGACCGTTGTCAGCCCGACCGAGTCGCCCCGGTGCTTGAGCATGTCGTGAAGCTCCTGCGCGCTGCGGAACTCGTCCACCTCGTCGAGCGCGGCCGCTACGGCGGCCCGCTGCCGGGTGGACCGGCCACGCACCGGGGATGGGGTTCCCGCAGTGGTCACAGGTGCCTCCTCTGGTCGCCCGTACGTATGTCGGGCCATTCTGCCAGGTCGCTGCCGAGCGGCGCTCAGACCTTGACGCCGTTGGCGGGGCGGGAGCCGTCCGGCAGTCCGCCCGCCTCCACGCTACAGCCGCCCGCCGATCCGGCCTCCGCCTCGCTCAGGGCCCGCGCCCGGCGCCTGGCGAGCGGGGAGGCCAGCGCCGTCAGTACGAAGAACACGCCGATGGCCAGCAGCACGATCGTCGCGCCCGGCGGCACTTCGTACTCGTACGAGGTCACCGTGCCGGCCAGTGTCACAGCCGTGCCGATGACCACGGCCAGCACGAACGTGACCTTGAAGGACCGGGTGATCTGCTGCGCCGCCGCCACCGGCACCACCATCAGCGCGCTGACCAGCAGCAGGCCGACGACGCGCATCGCGACGGTGACCGTGACGGCCGCCGTGACCGCGATCAGCAGATTCAGGGCGCGCACCGGCAGACCGGTCACGCGGGCGAACTCCTCGTCCTGGCTGATCGCGAAGAGGTGCCGCCGCAGACCGACCGTGACAAGCATCACAAAGGCGGCGAGCAGGCAGATCGCGACGACGTCCTCGTCCGAGACGGTCGAGAGAGAGCCGAAGAGGTACGAGGTGAGGTTGGAGTTCGAGCCGTTCGGCGCGAGGTTGATCAGCAGGACGCCGCCCGCCATGCCGCCGTAGAAGAGCATGGCCAGCGCCATGTCGCCGCGCATGCGCCCGTACCAGCGGATCAGTTCCATCGCGATGGCGCCGGCGATCGAGACGAGCGCGGCCATCCACACCGGATTGGCGCTCAGCAGGAAGCCGAGCCCGACACCGGTCATCGCGACGTGGCCGATGCCGTCGCCCATCAGGGCCTGGCGGCGCTGCACGAGGTAGATGCCGACGGCGGGCGCGGTGATGCCGACGAGGACGGCGGCGAGCAGGGCCCGCTGCATGAAGGCTGTTTCGAGGATCTCCATGATCAGGTCAGCAGTCCCGTCCGGACAGGCTCGGAATCCGAGTGCGGATGTACGTGGTCGTGGCCGGGCAGCGCGTGCTGGCCGAGCGACTGTGGGGGCGGCCCGTCGTGGGTGACGCAGCCGTCGCGCAGCACGACCGCGCGGTCGATCAGCGGCTCGAGGGCGCCGAGTTCGTGGAGTACGAGGAGCACGGTCGTACCGGCCACGACCTGCTCGCGCAGGGTCGCCGCCAAAATCTCCTGGCTGGTCAGGTCCACGCCCGCCATCGGCTCGTCCATGATCAGCAGCTCCGGCTCGGAGGCGAGCGCCCGCGCGATCAGGACGCGCTGGTGCTGGCCGCCCGAGAGGGCGTTCACGGAGTCCTTGGCACGGTCGCCGAGCCCGACGAGCTCGATGGCCCGGTGCACGGCGGCGCGGTCGGCCTTCGAGGGCCACCGCAGCTTCGCCCGGGAGAGGCGGCCGGACGAGACCACCTCGAACACGGTCGCGGGTACGCCGCTGGCGGCCGTGGTGCGCTGCGGTACGTACCCGACGCGCGCCCAGTCGCGGAAGCGGCGCAGCGGCGTACCGAACAGGTCGACGGACCCGCCGGTGAGGGGCACCTGGCCGATCACGGAACGTACGGCTGTCGACTTGCCGGAGCCGTTGGCGCCGAGCAGGGACACGACCTCACCGCGGTGCACGGCGAGGTCGACGCCGCGCAGCACCGGGCGCGAGCCGAGTGTGGCCGTCGCGCCGCGCAGGGATATGACGGGCTGCTCTGGCTTCATGGCTCGCGCCTCCGATGCTGCTGGGGTGATCCGGTTCACTTCGCGCCGAGGGCCTTTTCCAGCGCGGCGAGGTTGGACTCCATGACCTCGACGTAGTCAGCGCCCTCGGACTTGTCCGTGATTCCCTCCAGCGGGTCCAGGACGTCCGTCCTGAGGCCGGTGTCGCCCGCGAGGGTCCTGGCCGTCTTGTCGCTGACGAGCGTCTCGAAGAAGACGGTGGTGACCTTGTCCTCCTTGGCGGTCTTCTGGAGGTCCTTCATGCGGGAGAGGCTGGGCTCGGAGTCGGGGTCGAGGCCGCTGATGCCCTCCTGCTCGAGGTCGTAGCGCTCCGCGAGGTAGCCGAAGGCGGAGTGGGTGGTGATGAACGTCCGGGTGTCGGTGTTCTTCAGGCCCTTCTCGAACTTCGTGTGCAGCCCGTCGAGCTTGCCGACCAGGGCGTCGGTGTTCTTCTTGTACGCCGCGGCGTTGTCGGGGTCGGCCTTCTCCAGCGCCTTGCCGACGCCCTTGGCGACCTCGGAGTACTTCACGGGGTCGAGCCAGATGTGGGGGTCGCCGGCGGCCCCGGCGTGATCGTGGCCTTCTTCTTCGGCGTGCTCTTCGCCGTGCTCCTCGGCGCCGTGCTCGTCGTGGCCGACCTCGGCGCCGTGCTCTTCGAGGTGGGTGAGGCCGGCGGCGTCGACGGTGTTCTTCACACCGGACTGCGCGACCGCCTCGTCGACGGCGGGCTGGAGGCCCTTGAGGTAGAGAATGAAGTCGGCTTCGCCGAGTCCGGCGGTCTGCTTCGGGCTGAGCTCCAGGTCGTGCGGCTCCACGCCAGGCTTCGTCAGGGTCGATACGGAGACGTGGTCGCCGCCTATCTCCTCGGCCAGGAACTGCATCGGGTAGAACGACGCCACCACGTCGAGCTTGCCGTCGCCGTTCTTGTCGGCGGCACCGGAGGAGGACGAGCAGGCGCTGACGGCCATCAGGCCGAGCGCGACCGCTCCTGCGGTGGCGGCGGTGGGTATGAGGCGTCGTCGTACGTTCATGACACCCATTTTCAACAAAGGTGGAAACGATTGTCAATAATGGCGGGTGTGACCTGGGTCCTGGTCCCGGCGGTGATCCGTTACCCGGTACCGATTTGATCCGGGGGGTACGGCCGCCGGTAATCTGAATCATTCGCGTTCGTCGTCGTCGTAATGAAGAGAGCACCGTGGCCGCCGACAAGATCGACACCATCGTCAGCCTGAGCAAGCGCCGTGGCTTCGTCTACCCGTGCAGTGAGATCTACGGCGGCTCCCGGGCCGCCTGGGACTACGGGCCGCTGGGTGTCGAGCTCAAGGAGAACATCAAGCGCCAGTGGTGGCGCTCCATGGTCATCGCGCGCGAGGACGTCGTCGGTCTCGACTCCTCGGTGATCCTGGCTCCCGAGGTGTGGGAGGCGTCCGGCCACGTCGCGACGTTCTCCGACCCGCTCACCGAGTGCACCGCCTGCCACAAGCGCCACCGCGCCGACCACCTGATCGAGGCGTACGAGGCCAAGCACAACGGCCGTGCCCCTGAGAACGGCCTGGCCGACATCAACTGCCCGAACTGCGGCACCAAGGGTCAGTTCACCGAGCCCAAGCAGTTCTCCGGCATGCTGGAGACGCACCTCGGCCCGACCCAGGACACCGGCTCGCGCGCCTTCCTGCGTCCCGAGACCGCGCAGGGTATTTTCACCAACTTCGCCCAGGTGCAGCAGACTTCCCGCAAGAAGCCGCCTTTCGGCATCGCGCAGATGGGCAAGTCCTTCCGCAACGAGATCACGCCCGGCAACTTCATCTTCCGCACGCGCGAGTTCGAGCAGATGGAGATGGAGTTCTTCGTCAAGCCGGGCGAGGACGAGCAGTGGCAGGAATACTGGATGGAGCAGCGCTGGAGCTGGTACCGCGAGCTGGGCCTGCGCGAGGAGAACATGCGCTGGTTCGAGCACCCGGCGGAGAAGCTCTCGCACTACTCCAAGCGCACGGCCGACATCGAGTACCGCTTCAACTTCGGGGGCAGTGAGTTCTCCGAGCTCGAGGGCGTTGCCAACCGCACCGACTTCGACCTCAAGGCCCACTCCAAGGCGTCGGGCCAGGACCTGTCGTTCTTCGACCAGGAGGCCGGCGAGCGCTGGACTCCGTACGTCATCGAGCCGGCGGCCGGTGTGAACCGCGCCATGCTCGCCTTCATGCTCGACGCGTACATCGAGGACGAGGCCCCGAACGCCAAGGGCGTCATGGAGAAGCGCACCGTCATGCGCCTCGACCCGCGCCTGGCGCCGGTCAAGGTCGCCGTGCTGCCGCTGTCCCGCAACCCGCAGCTGTCGCCGAAGGCCAAGGGCCTGGCGACCGACCTGCGCAAGAACTGGAACATCGAGTTCGACGACGCGGGCGCCATCGGCCGCCGCTACCGCCGTCAGGACGAGATCGGTACGCCGTTCTGCGTGACCGTCGACTTCGACACCCTCGACGACAACGCGGTCACGGTGCGCGAGCGCGACACCATGAAGCAGGAGCGCGTCTCGCTGGACCAGATCCAGTCGTACCTGGGCGGCCGCCTCCTCGGCTGCTGACCTGGTCGTACGTCCCGAAGGCCCCGGTTCCGCACTGCGGAGCCGGGGCCTTCGTGCACACTGGGCCCGACTCACACCAAGGAGGCGTGATGCCCTCGACGACCGGCAGCAAGGTCAGCAGATGGGATCAGCACGGCCGCGAGCATGTGGTCCAGGTCCAGCGGACCGGCCTACAGCGCTCGCTGCACTGCGGTACGTGCGGCTGGCGCAAGGGGGTGCAGTTCCTGCCGTGGCTCAAGGCAGAGGAGCACCTCACCGACGCTCACCAGGCGACCGTGGACCCGGCGGGCTCCCGGACCTGAGCCGACGGGCGCCCGCGGCGGAAAAACTGGTGCCCGGCGGCCCCGGGGCCCGGTAATGTCGCATGCATGTTCTTCCAGATCTACGAGTGAGAGCGCGGCGGATCCCACGTCCGCCCCCCACCAGACGAATCCGCAGATCACTTCTCATCACTTCGGGAGAACCCCGTGGCAAAGAGCCGCAACAACCTTCTCGGCGTAGGCGGGCAGCGCAAGAGGATGTCCCGCGCCGAACTCGCGGACAACGGTCCCACGCGCAACGCCGACCGCAAGCTCGCCTCCGACCACAAGGAGGAGCTGCTGCGCAAGATGCGTGAGCGCGCCGCCGGGGCAGAGGGCGCCGAGGAGCCCGCCGACGGCGGTCAGGACGCGCAGGACGCGCAGAGCTGACGTACGGGCAGCACAGCAGTACACAGCAGTGGGCCCGGACCGCGCACAGCGGTCCGGGCCCACATCTGTGTCCGGCCCACACACACCTGTGTCGGCTCCTGTGTCCGGCTCAGTGCACGGCGCCGGCGGAGGACTGTCCGGCCGGACAGTCCGACAGGTGGGCGGCCGTCCGGCGGGCGGACCTCAGGGCCCACGGGCCGCTGGTCAGGGCTCCCACCAGCAGGATGCACAGTCCGCAGCCCGCGACGATCCACCAGGCCGGCACGCTCGCCGCGACGAAGGCCTCGTCGTACGACCGGCCGCGCAGCCCGGCCGCGAGGACCGCGCCGATGACGGCGACGCCCAGCGTCTGGCCGACCTGCCTGCTGGTCGAGGCGACCGCTGCCGCGACGCCCGCCTGGGCGCGCGGCATTCCCGACACGGCGGTGTTGGTGATCGGCGCGTTCACCATGCCGAAGCCGAGGCCGAAGAGTACGTACCCGGTGAACAGCAGAGACGTGGACGTCTCCGCCTCGAACGCCGCGAACAGCAACCCGCTCGCCGCCATCGCGACCCCGGCCACCAGGAGCGGGACGCGCGGCCCCCGGCTGGCGACGAGGCGGCCGGAGAGCGGTGCGCAGACCAGGGTCAGCGCCGCCATGGGCAGCATGTAGAGCCCTGCGTGCAGGGCCGAGAACCCGCGTACGTCCTGGAGGTACAGCGTGTTCACGAAGAGGAACCCGCCGAGCGCCGCGAACGCGCACACCGCGATCACCGTCGCCCCGCTGAAGGGCGCGCTGCGGAAGAACCGGAGATCGATCAACGGCTCGGCCCGTCGCGGTTCGTACAGGAGCAGGCCCACGAGCGCGGTCGCGGCCGTTCCCGCGAACAGCAGGATCAGCGGCGACGTCCAGCCCGCCACGGGCGCCTCGATGATCGCGTACGTGAGCGATCCGAGCAGCGTCATGACCAGGAGCTGTCCGACCGGGTCGGGGCGGCGGGGCCTCGGGGCGCGCGACTCGGGTACGTACCGGACGGTCAGCAGCAGCGCGGCCAGTCCGATCGGCAGGTTGACCCAGAAGATCGCCCGCCAGCTCACCGCGTCCACCAGCAGCCCGCCGATCACCGGGCCCGCGGCCATGGAGATCCCGACCACACCGCCCCACACCCCGATCGCCCTCGCCCGCCGGCGCGGCTCGGTGAAGGTGTTGGTGATGATCGACATGGCGACGGGGTTGAGCATCGAGCCGCCCACGGCCTGGACCATGCGGAAGGCGACGAGCGATCCGAGGTTCGGCGCGAGGGAGCACAGCAGCGAGCCGAGCGTGAAGAGCACCAGCCCGGCCTTGAAGACCCTGCGCCGCCCGATCCGGTCGGCGGTGGACCCCGCGAGCATCAGCAGCGAGGCGAGGACCAGCGTGTACGCGTCGATCGTCCACTGCATCCCGGCGACCGTCGCTCCGAGTTCCTCGCGCATGGAAGGGAGGGCGACGTTGAGCGCGGTGTTGTCGAGGCTCACGATCAACAGGCTCATGCAGCAGATCGCCAGCACCAGCAACTGCCGCCGGTGGCTCAGCTCGGGCATACGCGGATAGTACGGCTCACTAACGACTCTCGCCGTACGGGACAATGGGGCCATGACCACCGCGCTCCCCATGCTCTCCATCGGCCCGCACTCCGTGCAGCCGCCGGTGGTGCTCGCGCCCATGGCCGGCATCACCAACGCCCCGTTCCGCACCCTGTGCCGCGAGTTCTCCGGCGGCAAGGGGCTGTTCGTGAGCGAGATGATCACGACGAGAGCGCTGGTCGAGCGCAATGAGAAGACCATGCAGCTGATCCACTTCGACGCGACGGAGACGCCGCGCTCGATCCAGCTGTACGGCGTCGATCCCGTCACCGTCGGCAAGGCGGTCCGCATGATCGTCGACGAGGGCCTGGCCGATCACATCGACCTGAACTTCGGCTGCCCCGTCCCCAAGGTCACCCGCAAGGGCGGCGGCTCGGCCCTGCCGTACAAGCGGCCGCTGCTGCGGGCCATCCTGAACGAGGCCGTCTCCAACGCCGGCGACCTGCCGGTGACGATGAAGATGCGCAAGGGCATCAACGACGATCACCTCACCTATCTCGACGCCGGACGGATAGCGGTCGAGGAGGGCGTCACGGCGATCGCCCTGCACGGGCGGACCGCGGCGCAGCACTACGGCGGCACGGCCGACTGGGACGCCATCGCGCGCCTCAAGGAGCACGTGCCGGAGATCCCGGTCCTCGGCAACGGCGACATCTGGTCCGCCGACGACGCGCTGCGGATGATGCGCGAGACCGGCTGCGACGGTGTGGTCGTCGGGCGCGGATGCCTGGGGCGGCCGTGGCTGTTCGGAGACCTGGTGGCGGGCTTCGAGGGTACGGACGCGTACGCCGCCCCGACGCTGCGCGAGGTCGCCGCGGTGATGCGCCGGCACGCGGAACTGCTCGGGGAATGGATCGGGGACGAGGCACGCGGGGTCATTGACTTCCGTAAGCACGTCGCCTGGTACCTCAAGGGATTCTCGGTCGGCTCGGAGATGCGGAAGAAGCTTGCAATCTCCTCATCTCTGGATGAAATGGATGCTCACTTGAGCGGGCTCAATCTGGACCAGGCGTGGCCCGAGGGGGCGGACGGGCCTCGCGGCCGTTCGTCCGGCAATGGGCGGGTTGTCCTGCCGGATGGCTGGCTGAAGGACCCGTACGACTGCTCCGCGGTGAGCGCCGAAGCGGAGCTGGACACGTCCGGAGGCTGAGATCCGGGTCTCGGTCGGGTCTCATCTGTGACGTGATCCTCGCCACGCCTGATGTGGTCATTGCTCAGATGAGCACTTCAGGCGGGGCTGCACCTCTCAAAAGGTGGCACTGGGTGCCACCTTCTTTTGTTTTGATCGATCAAACCATCCGTCACTCTGTGGTGGCCAATCGCGCCAAGATCAAAGCTCGGTGTAGTTATGTGTTAAATACTTGAACGGTGCCGGAGATCGGCCGCAGCCAGTTGATCACTTTCGATCTGCTGGCGGACGAGTGGTTAAGGCCGCATGACAGTCAGGTGGACGTACCCAGACACCTTCGATCTGGGTATGTTCCTCGCCGTCAGGGCAGCCACCGCGTCCTCGAGGAGTCGAGACCCGTGTCGGAAAACAAAGAACCCCAGGTAGCCACCGAGCCCCAGGGTCAGAAGTTCGTTTATGACTTCACCGAAGGCAACAGGGACCTCAAGGACCTGTTGGGCGGCAAGGGTGCGAACCTCGCCGAGATGACCAACCTCGGGCTGCCCGTCCCTCCGGGCTTCACCATCACCACCGAGGCGTGCAAGGTCTACCTCGACAGCGGTGAGGCGCCGGAGGCGCTGCGCGCCGAGGTCAGCGCGCACCTCGACGCCCTCGAGCAGAAGATGGGCAAGAAGCTCGGCCAGGCCGACAATCCGCTGCTCGTCTCCGTCCGCTCGGGCGCCAAGTTCTCCATGCCCGGCATGATGGACACCGTCCTGAACATCGGGCTCTCCGACAAGTCGGTCACCGGCCTCGCCAAGCAGTCCGGCGGCGACGAGCGCTTCGCGTGGGACTCGTACCGCCGTCTCATCCAGATGTTCGGCAAGACCGTTCTCGGCGTCGACGGCGAGCTCTTCGAAGAGGCGCTGGAGCAGGCCAAGCACGCCAAGAAGGTCACGGTCGACACCGACCTCGAGGCGGCCGACCTCAAGAAGCTGGTCCGCAAGTTCAAGAAGATCGTCTCCGACGAGGCCGGGCGCGACTTCCCGCAGGACCCGCGCGAGCAGATGGACCTCGCCATAAACGCGGTCTTCGACTCGTGGAACACCGACCGCGCCAAGCTGTACCGCCGCCAGGAGCGCATCCCCGGCGACCTCGGCACGGCCGTCAACATCTGCTCCATGGTCTTCGGCAACCTCGGCCCCGACTCCGGCACCGGTGTCGCCTTCACCCGCGACCCCGCGAGCGGCCACCAGGGCGTCTACGGCGACTACCTGCAGAACGCGCAGGGCGAGGACGTCGTCGCCGGTATCCGCAACACCGTGCCGCTCGCCGACCTCGAGGCCATCGACAAGGCGTCGTACGACCAGCTCATGCAGATCATGGAGACGCTGGAGACCCACTACAAGGATCTCTGCGACATCGAGTTCACGATCGAGCGCGGCCAGCTGTGGATGCTCCAGACCCGCGTCGGCAAGCGCACCGCCGGTGCCGCCTTCCGCATCGCCACGCAGCTCGTCGACCAGGGCCTCATCGACGAGGCCGAGGCGCTCCAGCGCGTCAACGGCGCGCAGCTCGCGCAGCTGATGTTCCCGCGCTTCGACGAGGAGGCGAAGACCGAGAAGCTCGGCCGCGGCATCGCCGCCTCCCCGGGCGCCGCAGTCGGCAAGGCGGTCTTCGACTCGTACACGGCCGTCAAGTGGTCGCGCTCCGGCGAGAAGGTCATCCTCATCCGCCGTGAGACGAACCCGGACGACCTCGACGGCATGATCGCCGCCGAAGGCATCCTGACCTCGCGCGGCGGCAAGACCTCGCACGCCGCAGTCGTCGCGCGCGGCATGGGCAAGACCTGTGTCTGCGGCGCCGAGGAGATCGAGGTCGACACCAAGCGCCGCCGCATGACGGCCCCGGGCGGGGTCGTCGTCGAGGAGGGTGACGTCGTCTCCATCGACGGCTCCACCGGCAAGGTGTACCTCGGTGAGGTGCCCGTCGTGCCGTCGCCGGTCGTCGAGTACTTCGAGGGCCGCATGCACGCCGGTGCCGACGACGCCGACGAGCTGGTCGCCGCCGTCCACCGGATCATGGCGTACGCCGACCGAGTACGCCGCCTGCGCGTACGCGCCAACGCCGACAACGCCGAGGACGCGCTGCGCGCCCGCCGCTTCGGCGCGCAGGGCATCGGTCTGTGCCGCACCGAGCACATGTTCCTCGGTGAGCGCCGCGAGCTCGTCGAGCGGCTCATCCTGGCCGACACGGACGACGAGCGCGAGCAGGCGCTGGGCGCCCTGCTGCCGCTCCAGAAGGCCGACTTCATCGAGCTCTTCGAGTCGATGGACGGCCTGCCGGTGACGGTACGGCTCCTCGACCCGCCGCTGCACGAGTTCCTCCCCGACATCACCGAGCTGTCGGTGCGCGTCGCCCTCGCCGAGTCCCGCAAGGACGCCAACGAGAACGACCTGCGCCTCCTCCAGGCCGTGCACAAGCTGCACGAGCAGAACCCGATGCTGGGTCTGCGCGGTGTACGTCTGGGCCTCGTCATCCCGGGCCTCTTCGCGATGCAGGTCCGTGCCATCGCCGAGGCGGCGGCGCACCGCAAGAACGCCAAGGGCGACCCGCGCGCGGAGATCATGATTCCGCTCGTCGGCACCGTCCAGGAGCTGGAGATCGTCCGCGACGAGGCCGACCAGGTCATCGCCGAGGTCGAGGCCGCCACCGGCACGAAGCTGAAGCTGACCATCGGCACGATGATCGAGCTGCCGCGCGCCGCCCTGACCGCCGGCCAGATCGCCGAGGCCGCGCAGTTCTTCTCCTTCGGCACGAACGACCTCACCCAGACCGTGTGGGGCTTCTCCCGCGACGACGTCGAGGCGAGCTTCTTCACGGCGTACCTGGAGAAGGGCATCTTCGGGGTCTCCCCGTTCGAGACGATCGACCGCGACGGAGTCGGCGCGCTCGTGCGCTCGGCCGTCGAGGCGGGCCGCGCCACGCGCCCCGACCTCAAGCTCGGCGTGTGCGGCGAGCACGGCGGCGACCCGGAGTCGGTGCACTTCTTCCACGAGGTCGGCCTGGACTACGTGTCCTGCTCGCCCTTCCGGATCCCGGTGGCGCGCCTGGAGGCCGGCCGCGCGGCGGCGCAGTCCTCGGGCAGCGACTCGCGCTGACAAGGTCCCCGGGACCCGTACCCGGGGGCACAGGACCACCGGAGCCGCTGTCGGTTCATCCTTACCCTCAACCGAACCGGTAGTGGCTCCGGCGCAACAAAGAAGCGGCGGCACCTGGTGCGAGGTGCCGCCGCTTCGTTGTGCATACGATTCCGCGCGCGAGAGGCACTGAGAAGTACAGGAAACAACAGAAAGCAACAGCGGCCGAATTCCGCCATTCTCTCCTGAAAACGGCGGCAGGATGCGGTCGCCGGATCCCCACCCGACGACCACATCCTGATACCTCGCCGGACACTGAGCCGCTACCTTCGCCGACCGCCGCCAGACCCAGCAAAGCCCCCCACGGCCTTCGCTGTGTCTTTCCGGTGACTCCGGTGTCGTGCCCGACGGGGAACAGCATTTCGTTCGGCACAGGGGGCGCGCGATGCGTTTCAACTGTGGCCGAAAGGCCGTGGTGACGGCGTGTGATGGCGTGCATACTCAGCTGCGGGGGACGATTGCGGATGCAACAGATGGGGCTTCGGTGCTACGTGTTCATTTCTCCGGTGTTGACCTGTCGAGGATTCGGCTGTCCGACCGGCCGGACGCGTTATGGGAAACGGTGCTCAGTTTTCACAGATTGCGAGACCGGCGCGGCGTCAAGGTGTTCGGAGATTGGCGCCGGGAATCACGGACTCGGTTGAACGGTGAAACACGACTGCTGGCATCCCTGATACCGAGCAAGGGTTATTTCCCCGATTTCCTGACGCCGCGCGAGGGAACACGCGGCATGGAGACGGGACTCGAAGCGGTACGCGCCACCGCCCCCGAGCGGCTGCGGGCCGAACTGGCCCTGCTCGCCGCCTCCCACCGCCAGGCCGGTTCCCCGGCCGCGCAGAACTGCGCGGCATCCACGCGGCAGCGCCTCGCACCGCTGGCCGGCGGCCGAGGCGAGCCCCTGGCACGCCTCGTGGGCGCTCTGCGCGGCTACCACCGTGCCGCCGTCGAACCGTACTGGCCGCACATACAGGCCCGCGTCGAGGCCGACAGGGCCGCTAGGGGCCGCGCCCTGCTGGACGGCGGCGCGGACGAACTCCTTGCCTCGCTGCCGTCGATGCTGCGGTGGCGCCCGCCGGTCCTGGAGGCCGACTATCCGGTGGACCGGGATCTGTATCTGCGCGGCCGGGGCCTGCTGCTCCAGCCGTCGTTCTTCTGCCGCGGCACCCCGGTCGTCTACCGCGACCCGCACCTGCCGCCGGTCCTGGTCTATCCCGTGACCCACGCCGACGCCCCGGTACCCGTGGACGACCCCGGGCCGCCCCTCGGGCGCCTGGTCGGCCACACCCGCTCGGCGGTTCTCGGGGCCATCGGCGGCGGCTGTACGACGAGCGAACTCGCCCGCAGGGTGGGGGTGTCGCTCGCCTCGGCGAGCCAGCACGCGTGCGTACTGCGCGAGGCGGGCCTGGTCGTCACCCTGCGGCACGGCAACGCGGTGCTGCACACCCTGACGCCACTGGGCGCCGCCCTGCTGCGGGGCGGCGCCACGGCGGAAGCGCTCGTACCCCCGTCGGACATGACGGGAGCGGTGGGCCGTCAGGCGCGGAAGGGGCCCGTCACCTCGTAGGTGATGCCACCGGACGAGCTGCCGGTCGTACCGCGCTGGCTGGAGAAGTACAGGCGCCCGCCGTCCGGTGAGAAGGCGGGGCCGGTGATCTCCGAGCCCGACTGCCCGTCGATCCGCAGGAACGGCGCCACCACGTCGTCCGGCGTGATCACGCAGATCTCCATGTTGCCGCCGTCCTCCGCGACGAACAGGTCGCCGGAGGACGTGCCGGTGACGTTGTCGACACCGGTGAGCGGCGCGGTGCCGTTCACCAGCGAGTCGTCGTAGGCGAGCTCGATGGTCTGGGCGGCCGCGTTGTACTGCCAGACACGGTTGTCGCCCTTGGTGGTGAACCAGCAGGTGTCGTCGGCGTAGTAGCAGCCCTCGCCGCCGGTGAAGCGCTTGGCGCCCGAGACCTGGTTGCGGGTGGCGGTCGAGGCGCCGCTCGGGTCCGGGACGGTGGCCCAGGTGACGGGTCCGGACGTACCCGAACCCATCTTCAGCACCTCGAGCCTGCCTGCCGACAGGTCGCCCCAGGTGGTGGGCGTGAAGCGGTAGAAGCAGCCGTCGGTGGTGTCCTCGGTGAGGTAGACGGTCCGGCGTACGGGGTCGGCGGCTGCGGCCTCGTGCTTGAAGCGGCCCATGGCGTCGCGTCGTACGGCGGCCTTCACGCCCCACGGGTCGGTCTCGTAGACGTAGCCGCGGTCGACCTCCTCGCAGGACAGCCAGGTGTTCCACGGCGTCTTGCCGCCCGCGCAGTTCTGGCGGGTGGACGACAGGATGCGGTACGCGCCGGTGATCGCGCCCGTCGAGGAGAAGCGGACCGCGCCCGCGCCGCCGGAGGGGTTGATCTCCGAGTTGGAGACGTAGATCCAGCCGGTGCCGTCCGCGTAACAGGCGCCGCCGTCGGGCGCGTTGTGCCAGGTGTACGCGGTGGAACCGACCTTCTGGCCGGAGCGGGCTATGACGCGGCTGCTGAAGCCGGACGGCAGTCGCAGGCCGTTGGCGTCCGCGGGACCCAGCGCACCGTAGGGGCCGGCGCCGGGCTGTGCGGGGGCGGCGTACGCCGCGCCGCGCCAGAGGGTGCCACCGAAGGCGGCGACGGAGGTGCCGATGACAGCGCCGCGCAGGAAGCTACGACGTTCCATGTGTCACTCCAGGATGGGGGGACTGTGACCTCGGAACGTAAGCGTCTCGAATTGACAGTGCATCAACAGCCGGTGAGCGGGAGGTGATCAGTCGTCGACCTGGTCGTCGGGGAGGGTGCCCCGGTCGGGCCGGGCTGTGAGGACGTCCGGTCCGTCCGGTTCGACAAGTTCGTCGAGCGTGTCCGGTTCGACCAGTACGTCGAGCCCGTCCGGCTCGGCAGGTCCGGCCGGCTCCTCCTCGTAATCGAGGCGGTCGAGGTCGTCGAAGACGCCCTGGGCCACGGCGAACGCCGAATTCGCCGCCGGGACTCCGCAGTACACCGCCGTCTGGAGCAGGACCGCGCCGATCTCCTGCCCGGTCAGGCCGTTGGCCAGCGCGGCTCGCACATGGAGTGCGAGTTCCGCCTCGTGGCCGTGGGCGACGAGCGCGGTGAGCGTGACGCAGCTGCGCGTGCGCCGGTCCAGCGTCTCGTCCGCCCAGATCTCGCCCCAGGCGTACCGCGTGATGAAGTCCTGGAAGCGGGCTGTGAACGGTGTCGTGCGCCCGGACGCCCGGTCCACGTGGGCCGGGCCCAGCACCGCCCTGCGGACGCGCGTGCCCGCCGCGTGGCGGGAGGCGTCGGTGGGGGCGGGCGGCGGGGCGAAGTGGGCCAGCAGCGCGGCGGTCACCGTCTCCGGCTTCTCCACGCCCGCCAGATGGGCCGCCCCCGCGATCTCCAGCAGGCTCGACCCCGGGATCGCGTCGGCGATCTCGCGGGCGTGCGTGGGAGTCGTCGCCGGATCGTCGCGGCCGGCGACGACGAGGGTCCGTGCGGTGACCATCGGGAGCGCCCCGCGCAGGTCGTACGCCGCGAGCGCGTCGCAGCAGGCGGCGTAGCCCGCCGGGTCGGTGGCGCGCAGGTCTTCGATGAGCGCGTGGCCGAGAGGTGTCGACGCGAACGCGGGCGCGAACCAGGTGCCCGGGCGGCTCGGCACCATGGCCTCGGTGCCTTCCGCCCGGACCAGGGCGGCCCGCTCGCGCCAGGTGGCGGGCTCGCCGAAGCGGGCCGACGAGCAGACCACCGCGAGGGCGGTGACACGTTCGGGGAAGTGCGTCGCCAGGTGGAGCCCCACGGCTCCGCCGATCGAGATACCGGCGTACGCGAAGGTCTGCCAGCCCTGCGCGTCGGCGGCCCGCAGTACGAGCTCCGCCAGAGCGGCGACTGTGGCGGAGCCGTCGAGCGGCATCAGCGCTGCGGGGGTGCCGCCGTGGCCCGGGAGGTCCCAGCGCAGGACACGGTGGGCGCGGGCCAGGGCGGCGAGCTGGGGCTCCCAGACGGTCAGGGAGGTGCCCACGGAGGGGCCGAGGATCAACGGCACGCCCGATTCGGGGCCGTCGAGGCGGACGTGGGGGAGGGCGGGGCGCTGGGGTTCAGTCACGAGGGGGCTCCGGCTTCCGGTCCAGGGCGCGGTCCACCAGCGCTGCCGCGGAACCGGCGTAGCGGGTGGGGTCGGTGAGTTCGGCCAGCCGGTCCTGCGGGAGCGCGTCCGTGAGTGCCTCGGCCAGCGAGATGCCCTCGGTGGCCGCGCGGCGGGAGGCGGTGGTGAGGAGTTCCTTGGCCCGGGTCCGCCCGAGGGCGGGGGTCAGGGCCGCCGAGACGCGTTCGCTGACGATCAGGCCGCGGGTGAGGCCGAGGTTCTGGCGCATGCGGTCCGGGTGGACGCGGAGGCTCTCGGTCAGCTCGGCCGCGTGGGCCGCCGCGCCGCCGGCCAGGCGCAGGAGCTCGCGCAGGGGCTGCCATTCGGCGTGCCAGGCGCCCGCGGGGCGTTCGTCACCGGCGGAGGCGAGGGAGGCGAGGAGTACGGAGGCCAGGGCGGGCGCCTGGTGGGCGGCGGAGGCGATCAGGGTGGCGTGGACGGGATTGGCCTTGTGCGGCATGGCGGAGGAACCGCCACCGGTGCCTTCGGAGAGTTCGGCGATCTCGGTGCGGGAAAGGGTGAGGACGTCGGTGGCGAGTTTGCCGAGTGCGGCGCAGGTGAAGGCGAGCGCGGTGGCGAGGTCGGCGACGGGGGTGCGGAGGGTGTGCCAGGGGAGCCCGGGCGCCGCGAGGCCGAGTTCGGCGGCGTACACGGAGACGAGCGCGAGGCCGTGGCCGGGGGCGCCGGGGACCGGTTCGAACGCCGCCAGGGTGCCTGCCGCGCCGCCCAGTTGGGCGGGGAGGGTGAGGGCGGTCAGGCGGTCGGTGGCGTCCAGGGTCAGGGAGCGCCAGCCGACTGCCTTCAGGCCGAACGTGGTGGGGACCGCGTGCTGGGTCAGGGTGCGGCCCGGCATGGGGGTGTCCCGGTGTTCCGCCGCGAGGGTGGCGAGGGCCGTGGCCGTTCGGGTCAGGTCCACCGTGATCAGGGGGAGCGTACGGGTGGCGACCAGCATCATCGCCGTGTCGACGATGTCCTGGCTCGTCGCTCCCCGGTGCACGTACGGCGCAGCTTCCGGGCCGGCAGCTGCCGCGAGGGCGGCCACCAGGGGGATCACCGGGTTGCCGCCGGACCTGGCCCGCAGCGCCAGGTCGCGCACGTCGAAGTGGTCGGCCCGCGCCGCCGCCGTCACCGCCTCGCCCGCCCCGGCGGGGCCCTGGGCCCGGGTCAGGGCCGCCTCCGCGTCCAGCATCGCCTGGAGCAGGGCCACGTCCCCGGTCTCGGCCTCGGCCGCCGTTCCGGCGCGTACGGGCGAGAGGAGTCCGCTGTCGGGACGGTCGGGTCGGTCGGGTCGGTCGGGACTGTCGGTTCGGCCGGTTCGGCCGGTTCGGTCAGGCGAAGTCAAGGAAGACCGTCTCTTCCTCGCCCTGGAGGCGGATGTCGAAGCGGTGCGTGCGGTTCGGCTCGGGCCGGGCGATCAGTGTCGCGCGGCGCTCGGGACTCAGCGAGGCGAGCAGGGCGTCCGGGCGCTCCGTCAGGTAAGCGCGCGTGAACAGGTGGTGGGTCAGGCCGCGCGCGAACACGCACACGCTGATGTACGGGACAGCGGGCGCGCCCGGCGTCAGCGTGCGGACCGTGTAGTGGCCGTCCGCGTCGGTCGGGACCCGTCCGAAGCCGGTGAAGCCGACGCCGTCGCGGCCGAGGAAACCGCCGGTCACGGGATCGCGGCGCATCGACCCCGGTGCGCCGGCCAGTGAGCCGTCGGGGCCCGCCTGCCAGAACTCGACGATCGCGTCCGGGACCGGCTCCCCGGCGCCGTCGTACACGTACCCGTGCAGCGTGATCGCGTCGGGGCGTTCCGCGGGTGCGATCGCGCCGCCTCCCGGGAACGGCAGGGCGTACCCGTAGAAGGGGCCGACGGTGTGTGAAGGGGTGGGCGGCAGATACGTCATCGGCGGCCTTCCTCGATCCAGGTGGCGGACGGGCCGTCGAGGACGATGTCCCAGCGGTAGCCCAGCGACCGCTCGGGGCGGGAGAGGGAGTGGTCGTACGCGGCGACGAGCCGGGCGCGTGCCGCGTCGTCCGTCACCGACTGGAGGATCGGGTCGTACGCGAAGAGCGGGTCGCCGGGAAAGTACATCTGCGTGACCAGACGCTGGGTGAAGGCCGAGCCGAACAACGAGAAGTGGATGTGGGCGGGCCGCCACGCGTTCTCGTGGTTGCGCCACGGATAGGCGCCGGGCTTGATGGTGGTGAAGCTGTACGAACCGTCGTCGCCCGTCAGCACCCGCCCCACGCCCGTGAAGTTGGGGTCCAGGGGCGCCGGGTGCTGGTCGCGCAGGTGGGCGTACCGGCCGGAGGCGTTGGCCTGCCACAGTTCCACGAGCTGCCCGCGCACCGGCCGGCCCGCGCTGTCCAGCAGCCGCCCGGAGACGGTGATGCGCTCGCCGAGCGGCTCGCCCGCGTGCTGCCGGGTCAGGTCGTGGTCGAGCTCGGTGACGTCGGTGCGGCCGAAGACGGGTCCGGACAGCTCGACGGTGTCGGGGTCCCCGTTGACGGCCACCAGGGGCTGCTGGGGGTGACGCAGGAGGCTGCTGCGGTACGGCGGAAAGTCGCGCGGCGGGTGGTGCGCGGCGGGCGCTCCGGCGGCGCGGGCCTTCTCGTAACCCGCCCGGATTCCGGCGAGCTCGCCGTCGATGTCGGACTGCGTGAGAGTCACTGACCGGTGTCCTTTCCTGCTGCCTTGAGGGCGCGCAGGGCGCCAAGTTCGGCGGCGGCCGGCGGCTCGGTGACGGCGACCGTGCCGCCGGTCCTCAGCTCCCAGCCGGTGGCGGCCCGTACCTGCTCGACGGTGACACCGGGGTGCAGTTCGGTGAGCACGAGTTCGGCGGTGGCCGGGTCGGGACGCAGGATGCCGAGGTCGGTGATGACGGCGACGGGGCCCGCGCCCCTCATACCCAGTTCCTCGCGGTCGCCGGGGCCCGAGCCGTGGCCGAGCGTGGTGACGAAATCCAGCTCGCGCACGAAGTTGCGGGCGGAGTGGCGCAGCACCATCAGCACCTTGCTGCAGTTGGACGCGATCTCGGGTGCGCCGCCGGCGCCCGGAAGGCGGCCTTCCGGTTTGCCGGGGCCACGGTCCACGACCGTTGTGTTGATGTTGGCGAAACGGTCGACCTGGGCGGCGCCGAGGAAGCCGACGTCGATCCGGCCGCCCTGGAGCCAGTAGTTGAACATCTCGGGTACGGGCACCACCGCGTCGGCCGTCTCGGCCAGTTCGCCGTCGCCTATGGAGAGCGGCAGGCGGGTCGGCTTGGAGCCGATCGTCCCCGACTCGTATATGAGCACGAGGTTCGGGTTGACGGTATTGCGGGCGAGGTTGGCGGCCGTGGACGGCAGCCCGATGCCGACGAAGCAGGTGCGGGCCCCGGCCAGTGCGCGGGCCGCGTTGACCTCCATCAGCTCGTCGCGGGTGAAGTCCTCGGTCATAGGACGGCATCCCCTTCGGCGCGTACGTTCTCGTCGATCCAGCGGGTGAAGGTGTCGCGGTCCCGGGCGATCGGGTCCCACTCCTGGTAGAAGGCGTTGTCGCGCACGGTGTAGCCGGCGGCGTACGACGGATGCGCGCCGCCCGGCACGACGGCGACCGCGTCGATCACCCAGGTCGGCAGGACGACGCCGCCGGGCCGGGGAGTCAGCTCGTCGACGAGCTCTTCGACCGTGACCAGCACCCGGCCGGCGGCCAGCGCGGCCTCTTTCTGGACGCCTGTCAGCCCCCACAGCTGGACGTTGCCCTCGCGGTCGGCCTGCTGGGCGTGGATGACCGTGACATCCGGATTGAGCGCGGCGACGGCGGCCAGCTCCTCGCCGGTGAAGGGGCAGGTGACCGAGGAGACCGTGTCCGTACGGGTGGCGAGGTCGGAACCGCGGTAGCCGCGCAGTACGGCGAACGGCAGGCGCGACGCACCCGCGACGTACCGGTTGGCCATGCCGGCGTGGCTGTGCTCGTCCAGCTCCAGGGGGCGCGGCCAGCCGTTCTCGACGGCGTCGCGGAAGCGGTGGAGGGAGCCGACGCCCGGGTTGCCGCCCCAGGAGAAGATCAGCTTCTTCACCAGGCCGGCGCCGATCAGCTGGTCGTAGATGACGTCCGGGGTCATCCTGGCGAGGGTCAGGTCGGTGATGCCCTGGCGGATGATCTCGTGCGCGGCGGCGTACGGGATCAGGTGGGTGAAGCCCTCCATGGCGAGGGTGTTCCCCTCGTGGACGAGGTCCGCCACGGCGTCGTGCAGGCTGCGGATGTCCGCCATCGTCACTCGCTCCGTGAGTTGCTCAGTGCACTGATTATTTTCTCGTGAGGCCGTACACTTCCATCGTGTTCCGCTCGCGTCAATGGCTCAGTACACGGAGCATCACCCCAGAATCGCAGGAGGCCCGCATGGCTGCGGTCGATCTGAGCACCCACCCGGGGCATCTCGCCCGGCGGCTGCAGCAGGCGCACACGCTGCTGTGGACGACGATGGTGTCGGAGGACACCACGTCGCCGCAGTTCGCCGTGCTCAACACGCTGGCCGAGAAGCCGGACATCGACCAGCGCACCCTGAGCGAGCACGTCCACCTCGACCGCTCGACCATCGCGGACCTGGTGGCGCGCCTCGGCAGGCGCGGTCTGCTGGAGCGCGTGCGCGACCCGCACGACGGCCGGCGCAACGTACTCAAGCTCACGGACGAGGGCGCAGCGGTGCACCGCAAGCTGGTCACCAGGACGGCGCGGATGAACCGGGTGTTCCTCGCGCCCCTCGACGAGGGCGAGCAGGAGACGCTGTTGCGCCTGATCGGCCGGGTCGCGGACGCGGCGGAAGAGCTCCGGGGCTGAGCGGCCGGGCGTCCGCGCTTCGGGGCGTTCTCCGGAACGGCTTCGCGACGTTCCCGGGAACGGTTGCGGAGCGTTCCCCGCAACGGCTTTCGGGCGCTCCCGGGTACGTTCAGTTCTCCAGCAGCGCCTTCAGAGCGGCGAGACGCTCCTTCCAGAAGGCCTTGTACGCCGCCACCGCTTCCGCATCGGCCAGTTTGGTGTGCGCGAGCGACACCTGTGTCTTGGCCTCGCCCTTGGGCGTGAAGCGGACGGAGAGCCGGCCGTCCGCGTAGTCGGCGGACAGCGACTTGCCCTCGCGGTGCGTACGCAGCGAGAACTCGCTCCCGGGAAGCCACCGGCGGCGTACGTCCTCATCGGTGAAGGCGGTTTCGCAGCGCGCGAGGGGCGCGTCCACGGTCCTGTTGCCGCTCGCCTGCCAGTCGCCCTCCGAGGACTGGCCGACCGCGCGCATGCCGCGCTCCTGTTCGTACCCGACCGTGATCGACTGGGCGTACCAGCCGTCGACCGCGAGGTCGCCGGTCAGGTGGCGGGCGATCTCCGTGTGTCCGCGCCCGGTGGCGCCCCACGTGTCGAGGAGGGCGAACCACGCGTCCCAGTCCCGGCCGGTGGCCGCCTTCAGGGCGTCGGCCGACAGCTTCTCGGTGATCCTCTTGCCGGCGGAGTTCGCGGAGCCGGCGGAACCGGCGGAGCGGGTCATGGCGCCGACGCTAGGACGGGCGTGGCGCGCCCGCAAGACGGAATCTTTCTGCGAGTTTCTGGTCGACCGATGAGTTTCGTGCGGCACCCGGGTCTACCCCTGCACATGGCAACGACGGCACCGAATGGCCGACCGAGAGAAGAGAGACACAGCTCATGCCTCAAATGATCTTTGTGAACCTGCCGGTCAAGAACCTCGACACCACGAAGTCCTTCTTCGGCAAGCTCGGGTTCTCGTTCAACCCTCAGTTCAGTGACGACACGACGGCGTGCCTGGTGATCAGCGACACGATCTTCGCGATGCTGCTCGCCGAACCGCGCTTCAAGGAGTTCACCAAGAAGGAGATCGCGGACACGAGCACGACCACCGAGGTCCTGCTCGCGCTCAGCGCCGAGAGCAGGGAGAAGGTCGACGAGCTGGCCGACACGGCCCTCGCCTCCGGCGGCTCCCCCGCGAACGAGCCCATGGACCACGGCTTCATGTACGGCCGTTCCTTCCAGGACCCCGACGGTCACACGTGGGAGGTCATCTGGATGGACCCGTCGGCCGTCGAGGGCCAGGGCTGAGGCCCGGCCGCCCCTGGATGTGCCGCGGAGGGCCTCAGGACTTGAGGCCCTCGTACGTCACCCCGGTAAGCTGCTCCGAGGCCACCCACAGCCGTTCGCTCGCCACATCGTTCGTCGTCCACGGTGCGCGCCACGACTTCGTGGGCGCGCCCCGCAGGCCCTGGATCCTCGGCCCCGTGAACGAATCGGGCCGTACGCCGGGCGCGGTCGCCGCGTACAGGGTGGGCAGGGCGCCGGACTCGGCGGGCTGGGCGATGATCCTGTTCCCCAGCGCCACGATCCGCTCGGCCGCCCGGCGGCCCTCCATACGTACGCCCGCGGTCTGGAGGTTGGTGCTGGCATAGCCGGGGTGGGCGGCTGCCGCGACGATGTCGGAGCCGGTCGCGGCCAGCCGCCCGGCCAGCTCGTGGACGAAGAGCAGGTTCGCGGTCTTGGACCGGCCGTAGGCGATCCAGCGGCGGTACTTGCGCTCGCTGTTGAGGTCGCCGATGTCGATGTTGGACAGGGCGTGCAGCCCGCTGGAGACGCTCACGACGCGGGCTCCGGGCGTCTGGAGCAGGTGCGGCAGGAGCAGCCCGGTGAGGGCGAAGTGGCCGAGGTGATTGACGCCGAACTGCGTCTCGAAACCGTCGGCGGTTTGTCCGTACGGCAGCGCCATGACGCCCGCGTTGTTGATGAGCAGGTCGAGGCGGTCGTACGCGTACCCGCTCGCGAAGTGCCGTATGGAGGCCAGGTCCGCCAGGTCGAGTGGGGCGAACTCGACGACCGCATGGGGGACTTCGCGGGTGATGCGCGCCGCCGCCTCCTCGCCGCGTTGCTCGCTGCGGCACGCGAGAACGACCCGCGCGCCGCGGCGGGCGAGTGCGCGCGCCGTGACAAGTCCTATGCCGCTGTTGGCCCCCGTGACCACGGCCGTACGGCCGCTCTGGTCGGGGATGTCGCTCGCTTTCCAGCCAGTCGTCATGGGGTCAGCGTACGACCGCACGCCTCGTCAGGCGGAGGCGCCTCCGTCGATGACGAGGTCGCTTCCGACGACCGACGCGGCGTCGGCGGAGGCCAGGTACAGCACGGCGGCGGCGACCTCCCCGGTCGTCGAGACCCGGCCGAGCGGCGACTCGCCCTTCATGCGGACGGCGCGCTCCGCGTCGCTCTCGCCGGGGCGCAGCGACATGGCGGTGGCGGCGGGGCCCGGGCTGACCGCGTTGATCCGGACGCCGTCCTGGATGTGGTCGAGGGCGGCGGCGCGGGTGAGCGCGGAGACGGCGGCCTTGGAGGCGATGTAGCCGGCGACGCCCGGGATGCGCAGGTGTGCGCCCAGGTTGGAGGAGATGTTGACGATCGCGCCGCCGCCGTCCTGGGAGCGCATCACATCGATCTCCGACTGCATCGCCAGGAGTACGCCCGTGACGTTGATGTCGAGGAGCGTGCGCCAGTCGTTCTCGGACAGCTCGGCGACGGGGCCGCCTCCCCGGAACACACCGGCGTTGTTCACCGCGACGTCGAGGCTGCCGAAGCGCTCGGTGCTCTCGCGGACGAGCGCCCTCACGTCCTCGGAACGGCTGACATCGGCGCTGACCGAGACCGCCGTGCCACCTCCGCCCGCCTGCCGTGCCAGTGCGACGGTCTCGTCGAGCGGCGCGGCGCGGCGCCCCGCGACGACGACGTTCGCGCCCTCGGCGGCGAGGGCGAGCGCGATGGCGCGGCCGACGCCCGAGCCCGCGCCGGTGACGAGGGCGGTCTTTCCGGAGAAGCGAGCAGTCATGATCTGTCCGTCCTTATATTTGAACGATCGTTCTGTTATTGGGGCATGAAAGAGACGCCCTGGGGGCGCCTGGTGAAGAGTGGTTCCGCGTTCCGGGCCGGCCGGGTCAGTCGAGAAGGGTCAGTGCCTGTTCGGCGGCGTCCCGCACCCTGGCCGGGTCGCTGGAGGCCTTGCCGACGACCCGCAGGCCCTGCATCAGGACGAGAAGCATGCGGGCGAGCGCCCGGGGATCGCGGTCCTCGGGCAGCTCGCCCTGCGCCTGTGCCCGTACGAGCGCGGAGTGCAACAGGGTCTCGACGTGCGCCCAGCTCACCTCGACCCGGCGGGCCGCCGCGTCGTCGTGCGGGGCCAGCTCGGCGGCCGTGTTGGTGACGAAGCAGCCGGCCGGCCGTTCTTCGTCGGAGGCCGCCTCGGCGGCGAACCGCCGCATCACCGCCCGCACGGCCGGCAGTGCGGGGCCCGGCTGGGAGAGCTCGCCGAGCAGGTGCGGGTTGCGGGAGCCGGCGTACCGGTCGAGCGCCTTCAGGTAGAGCTCGTGCTTGTTGCCGAACGTGGCGTAGATGCTGGCGCGGCCGATGCCGAGGTGACCGACGAGGTCCGCCATGGTCGTCGCTTCGTAACCGCGCCGCCAGAACAGCTCCAGGGCTGCCTGCAGTGCGGCGTCGGGGTCGAATTCCTTGGTCCTGGCCACGTCGGAGACAGTAACCGTTCCGGAACGATCGGTCAATTAACTCCGACGCGTACGGAGAACGTGCCCACCGTGACCGTTTCGTCGTCCAGACAGTGCCCCGTTTCCAGGTCGAAGCGCTGCTTGAGGAGAGGTGAGGCGACGAAGGGGCGGCCGTTCTCGGATCCGATCAGGCCGCGCGAGAGAACCTGCGCGCCGGAGAACGGGTCGCGGTTGTCGATGGCGTACGCGCGTCCCCTGCGGTCCGTGAACAGCGCCGCCTGGCGGCCGTCGGGGAGCAGGGCCGCCACGCCGCGCCCCGGTGTGAGGGCGGACAGGTCGCAGGCGGTGAACCAGGAGTCGTCGATACGCAGTTGCAGGGTCATCCGGCACGGGTCCCTTCGAGGGTGAGGATGGTCAGGTCCGGCTTCATCTGGTCGCGCTCGGGAACGAACCGCACGGACGGGTCGGGCGCGTCGGGAGCGTTGACGAACGAGACGAACCGGGACAGCCGCTCGGGGTCGTTGATGGTCTCGGCCCACTCGTCGCGGTAGCCGGACACGTGGTCGGCCATCAGGGCTTCCAGCTGCTCGCAGATCCCCAGGGAGTCGTGGACGACGACGTCCCTGAGGTGGTCCAGGCCGCCCTCCAGCCGCTCCAGCCAGGTGGAGGTGCGCTCCAGGCGGTCGGCGGTGCGGATGTAGAACATCAGGAACCGGTCGATGAGACGCACGAGTTCGGCGTCCGACAGGTCCTGGGCGAGGAGGTCGGCGTGACGCGGGGTCGCGCCGCCGTTGCCGCCGACGTAGAGGTTCCAGCCGTTCGCGGTGGCGATGACACCGAAGTCCTTGGACTGTGCCTCGGCGCACTCGCGGGCGCATCCCGAGACCGCCGACTTCAGCTTGTGCGGCGCGCGCAGGCCCCGGTAGCGGAGCTCCAGGTCGATGGCCATGCGGACGCTGTCCTGGACGCCGTAACGGCACCACGTCTGCCCGACGCAGGACTTCACCGTCCTGAGGGCCTTTCCGTACGCGTGGCCCGACTCGAAGCCGGCATCCACCAGCCGCGTCCAGATCAGGGGGAGCTGGTCGACCCGGGCGCCGAAGAGGTCGATGCGCTGGCCGCCCGTGATCTTCGTGTAGAGACCGAAGTCGCGTGCCACCTCGCCGATCACGATGAGCTTCTCGGGGGTGACCTCGCCACCCGGGATGCGCGGCACGATCGAGTACGAGCCGTTGCGCTGCATGTTGGCGAGGAAGTGGTCGTTGGTGTCCTGGAGGGCGGCCTGTTCGCCGTCGAGGATGTAGCCGTTGCTCAGGCTGGCCAGGATCGAGCCGACCGTCGGCTTGCAGATCTCGCAGCCGTCTCCGCCCCGGGCCGCCTCACGGCCGTGCGAGTCGAGGAGCGCGGCGTACGACGTGATGCGCAGGGTGCGGACGATCTCGTACAGCTCGGAGCGCGTGTGCGGGAAGCAGCCGCACAGGCCCTTGTCGCCCGACTGGGGGAGCAGCTGGCCGATCAGCTTCACGCAGCTGCCGCAGCCCGTGCCCGCCTTGGTGCACTTCTTCACCTCGGGGAGCGTGGAACAGGCTGTCACCGCGCCCTTGGTGACGTTGTGGCAGTTGCAGACGACGGCGTCGTCGGGCAGGGCGGACGGGCCGAGGGTGACCTGGCCGCCGCCGGCCGGCGCGATCAGCTGTTCCGGTGCGACGGGCGGTACGGAACCGGTGAGCGGTCGCAGCATCGCGTACGCGTCCGCGTCGCCGACCAGGACGCCGCCGAGGAGCGTGCCGTCCGGGCTGACGACGAGCTTCTTGTAGACGCCGGAGCGCGAGTCGGAGTAGGTGACGTCGAGGCAGCCCTCCGCGTGGCCGTGGGCGTCGCCGAAGGACGCCACGTCCACACCGAGGAGCTTGAGCTTGGTGGACATGTCCGCACCCGTGAACGTCCGGTTCGCGGTTTCGGCCGTTCCCGGGAACGCGTCCGCGAGCGTTCCCGTGATGATCTCGGCGGCCGTCTCGGCCATCTCGTAACCGGGCGCCACGAGCCCGTACACCCGGCCGTCCACCGCGAGCGCGCACTCGCCGATGGCGAAGACGGCGGGGTCGGACGTACGGCACTGCTCGTCGACCGCGATGCCGCCCCGCTCGCCGACGGACAGGCCGCAGTCCCTGGCCAGCTGGTCGCGCGGGCGTACACCCGCCGAGAAGACGACGAGGTCGGTCTCCAGCGTCGAACCGTCCGAGAGGGACATGCCGTTGACCACGCCGGCGGCGTCCGTGGTGACGGCCTGGGTGCCGACGCCCGTGTGGACCGTCAGGCCCATGCCCTCGATCGTACGGAGAAGAGCCGCGCCGCCGCCCTCGTCGACCTGGACGGGCATCAGGCGGGGCGCGAACTCCACCACGTGCGTGGCGAGCCCGAGCCCGCTCAGCGCGCCCGCCGCCTCGAGACCGAGCAGGCCGCCGCCCACGACCGCTCCCGTACGCGCTGTCTTCGCGTACGCCTCGATCGCCAGCAGGTCCTCAATGGTGCGGTAGACGAAGCAGCCTTCCGCGTCCTTCCCGGGAACGGGTGGTACGAAGGGGTACGAACCGGTGGCGAGGACCAGCGTGTCGTAGGAGAACGTCCGCCCGGTGCGCGAAGTGACCGTGCGCGCCTCGCGGTCGACGGCCGTCGCCGGATCGTCGAGGTACAGCTCTATGCCGTGCCGCTCCATGAAGCCCGGCTCGCCGAGAGCGAGCTCGTCGGGGGTGCGGCCCGAGAAGTACGAGGTGAGCTGAACGCGGTCGTACGCGGGACGCGGCTCCTCGCACAGGACGACGATCCGTGCCCTCTCCGTGACGCCCTTCTCTGCGAGGGCCTCCAGGAAGCGCTGGCCGACCATGCCGTGGCCGACGACCACGATCGTGGGTGGTGTGGACATCTCAGGCGCCTCCAAGCAGATGGAACAACGGGGTGGAGGGGAGCGGCTCGTCGCCCTCCCAGGTGCGGGCGAGCTCGCCGACGGCGCCGAGATCGCCCAGCAGAATGCCGCCGATCAGCCGGTCCCCGCGCACGACGACCTTGCGGTACGCGCCGCGGGTGGCGTCGGCGAGGCGGACGACGTCGTCGCCGGGGAGCGGATTCGTCTCACCGAAGGCGGCGAGGTCGAGCGGCCCGGCGCCGGAGCTGTTGCCGGCGCCGCCGCTGTTGAGGGTGAGGCGGGTGAGAGCGCGCGTGCCGGTGTAACGGGGCGCGGGATCGCTCCCGGGAACGGTGAACGCCGCAGGCCGGACGGCCGCTGCCGCGGCGACGCCGGGATGGTCCGCCCGCGGGGTGGTGAGTGGAGCGGCCGGACCCTCGTCGAGCAGCAGTGCGGCCAGAATGTCGGCCTGTTCGAGGGCCGGGCCCGCGAGACCGTATACGCGGCCGTTGTGCTCGGCGCAGTCGCCGATCGCGCGGATGTGCGGGTCGGAGGTGCGAAGCTCGTCGTCCACGACGATGCCGTGGCGCACGTCCAGGCCCGCCGCCTGCGCGAGGCCCACGCGGGGCCGGACACCGCAGGCCAGAACGACCAGGTCGGCGTCGAGGGCGTAGCCGTCGGCGAGTTCGACGGCGCGAACGGACGTGGCCCCCTGCTCCCCGGCCTCGCAGCGCAGGCCGCGTACCCGGCACTCGGTGTGGACCTCGACGCCCAGCACCTCCAGGTGGCCGCGCAGCAACTCGCTCGCGGCCGGGTCGAGCTGGCGCTGCATGAGGTGCTCGCCCTGCTGGGCCAGTACGACCTGGGCGCCGCGCTCCGCCAGCGCACGTGCCGCCGAGACGCCGAGGAGGCCGCCGCCGATGACGACGGCGCGCGTGCCTTCGCGTGTGGCTGCCGCCAGCGCCAGGCAGTCGTCCAGGGTGCGGAAGGGGTGGACGCCGTCGGGGAGGTCGGCGCCGAGGCCGCGCAGGGGCGGCAGGACGGGGTTGGAACCGGTCGCGAGGACGAGCGTGCCGTACGGGACGACGCTGCCGTCGTCGCACTGCACCACCCGCTCGGCCCGGTCGATACGGACCACCCGCACCCCGCGCCGCACCGGCGTCGCGGGCTGGGCGATGACCTCGGGGCCGTAGCGGCCCGCGAGGACCTCGGCGAGCAGCACCCTGTTGTACGGGGCGTGCTCCTCCTCGCCGATGACGGTGACCTTCGGCGCCGGCGCCGCCGTCGGACCCGCCGACGCGGGCCCCGGGACCGCAGGGGCCGCCGGGGCCGCCCGGCGGGTCAGTTGCCGGGCCAGCCGGGCACCTGCCGTCCCGCCGCCGATCACCACGATGTCCTCGCTCATGACTGCAGCCTGCGGGGGCGGTGTTACCCGACCGCATCCCGTCTGTTTCCCGCGGGGAACACTGCGCTCAGCGTCACGTGCACCGCACTGTGAGGGTGAATGCGACGGCCGGGGCCCGTCGCCGCACAGCAAGGACGCCGCCAGGGTCCCGACGCCGGGCCCGTGGCGTGGGCGATCCGCACAACGAGCCCTGCCCCGCGCCGGGTGTCGAAATGCCTGTCCTGCGGCGACGGCGCCGTGCGATGCTGGAGCGGTGACGCTATCGGACCTGGTTCGGCTCCGCCGGGCCCGCGACTTGATGGACCGCGACTACGCGGAGCCGCTCGACGTCCCCGCGCTGGCACGCGCCGCCCACATGTCGCCCGGCCACTTCTCCCGCAGCTTCCGCGCCGCGTTCGAGGAGACGCCGTACAGCTACCTGATGACCCGCAGGATCGAGCGGGCCAAAGCCCTGCTGCGGCGCGGCGACATGTCGGTGACGGACGTCTGCTTCGCGGTGGGCTGTACGTCGCTGGGGTCGTTCAGCTCGCGGTTCACCGAGCTGGTGGGCGAGAGCCCGAGCGCGTACCGGGCGCGCCGGCACGAGGAGGGCGCGGACATCCCTGCCTGCATCGCCAAGATGTACACGCGACCGATCAGGAATCCGGAAGCGGCGAGGAACGCGAACCGGTGAGGAACGCGGAACCGGTCAGGAACGGAGAAGCGAAGGACGCGGCCCGTCCGTAGCGTGAGGCGCATGGAAATCAAACTCTCGCAATGCTTCATCGCCGTCGACGACCACGACAAGGCGCTCGCGTTCTACCGGGACGTGCTCGGACTCGAGGTGCGCAACGACGTCGGGTTCGAGGGGATGCGCTGGGTGACGGTGGCCTCGCCGTCGCAACCCGACGTGGAGATCGTGCTGGAACCGCCCGCGGCGAACCCGAACTCCTCGCCGGCCGACAAGCAGGCCATGGAGGAGCTGCTGGCCAAGGGCATGCTGCGCGGTGTGATCTTCTCGACCGACGACTGCGACGCCACGTTCGAGCGCATCCAGGCCTCGGGCGCCGACGTGCTGCAGGAGCCGATCGACCAGCCGTACGGGGTTCGCGACTGCGCCTTCCGCGATCCCGCGGGCAACATGCTGCGGTTCGCGCAGCGCGCCGGCAAGTAACCCCCGTCGCCGGCCGGTCACCGTACCGGCCGGCGTCCGATCGATCCAGGCGACGCCGACGGAGACCGCGAAGGCGGCCCGCGTAACAGATGGAGACACGATGAGCAGGGCCAAGAGGGCGGACACGCAGTCGCCTGCGCCGCACGCTGCCGACACCCACGATCTGATCCGCGTGCACGGCGCGCGCGAGAACAACCTCAAGGATGTCAGCATCGAGATCCCGAAGCGCCGGCTGACGGTGTTCACCGGGGTCTCCGGCTCGGGCAAGAGCTCGCTGGTGTTCAACACGATCGCCGCGGAGTCGCAGCGGCTGATCAACGAGACCTACAGCGCCTTCGTGCAGGGTTTCATGCCCACCACGGCGCGGCCGGAGGTCGACGTCCTCGACGGCCTGACGACGGCGATCAGCGTCGACCAGCAGCGGATGGGCGGCGACCCCCGCTCCACGGTCGGCACCGCCACCGACGCCAACGCGATGCTGCGCATCCTCTTCAGCCGGCTCGCCAAGCCGCACATCGGCCCGCCCAGCGCGTACTCCTTCAACACCGCCACGGTGACGGCGAGCGGCGGGCTCAGGGTCGACCGCGGTGAGAAGTCCAAGACGGAGAAAGTGACCTTCCGCCGCACCGGAGGCATGTGCACGCACTGCGACGGCCGGGGCACGGTCTCCGACATCGACCTCACCCAGCTCTACGACGACTCCAAGTCGATCTCGGAGGGCGCGTTCACCATCCCCGGCTTCACGGCGGGCGGCTGGAACTCCCGGCTCTACGCCGAGTCGGGCCTCTTCGACCCGGACAAGCCGATCCGCAGGTTCACCAAGAAGGAGCTGCACGACTTCCTCCACCACGAGCCGACCAGGATGAAGATCGCGGGCATCAACATGACCTACGAGGGTCTGATCCCGCGGGTCCAGAAGTCGTTCCTGGCCAAGGACAAGGAGGCGATGCAGCCGCACATCCGGGCGTTCGTGGAGCGGGCCGTCACCTTCACCACGTGTCCCGAGTGCGACGGCACCCGGCTCAGCGAGGACGCCCGGTCGTCGAAGATCAAGAAGATCAGCATCGCCGACGCGTGCGCGATGGAGATCCGCGACCTGGCCGAGTGGGTCCGCGGCCTCAAAGAGCCCTCGGTGACGCCCCTGCTCACCGCGCTGCAGGGCACCCTCGACTCGTTCACCGAGATCGGCCTCGGTTACCTCTCGCTCGACCGGCCGGCGGGCACGCTCTCCGGCGGTGAGGCGCAGCGCGTCAAGATGATCCGCCACCTCGGCTCCTCGCTCACCGACGTCACCTACGTCTTCGACGAGCCGACCATCGGTCTGCACCCGCACGACATCCAGCGGATGAACGACCTGCTGCTGCGGCTGCGGGACAAGGGCAACACGGTGCTCGTCGTGGAGCACAAGCCGGAGGCCATCGCGATCGCGGACCATGTCGTGGACCTCGGCCCGGGCGCCGGTACGGCGGGCGGCACCGTCTGCTTCGAGGGCACCGTCGAGGGGCTGCGGGCCAGCGACACCGTCACCGGGCGCCATCTCGACGACCGGGCCACCCTGAAGGAAACGGTCCGCAAGGGCACCGGCACGCTGGAGCTCCGCGGCGCCACGGCGAACAACCTGCGGGACGTCGACGTCGACATCCCGCTCGGGGTGCTCTGCGTGGTCACCGGTGTGGCGGGCTCCGGCAAGAGCTCGCTCCTGCACGGCTCCATCCCGGCCGACACGGGCGTGGTGTCGGTGGACCAGGCGCCGATCCGCGGCTCGCGGCGGAGCAATCCGGCGACGTACACCGGACTGCTCGAACCGATCCGCAAGGCGTTCGCAAAGGCCAACGGCGTGAAGCCGGCGCTGTTCAGCGCCAACTCCGAGGGCGCCTGCCCCACCTGCAACGGCGCCGGCGTCATCTACACCGACCTGGCGATGATGGCCGGCGTCGCCACCACCTGCGAGGAGTGCGAGGGGAAGCGGTTCGAGGCATCGGTGCTGCAATACCACCTCGGCGGCCGTGACATCAGCGAGGTGCTCGCGATGTCGGTGACCGAGGCCGAGGAGTTCTTCGGCGAGGGCGAGGCGAAGACCCCGGCGGCCCACAGGATCCTGACCAGGCTCGCCGACGTCGGCCTCGGCTACCTCAGCCTCGGCCAGCCGCTCACCACGCTGTCCGGCGGCGAGCGGCAGCGGCTCAAGCTGGCCACCCACATGGCGGAGAAGGGCGGCGTCTACGTCCTCGACGAGCCGACCACCGGCCTCCACCTCGCCGACGTCGAGCAGCTGCTCGGCCTGCTCGACCGGCTCGTCGACTCCGGCAAGTCGGTCATCGTGATCGAGCACCACCAGGCGGTCATGGCGCACGCCGACTGGATCATCGACCTCGGCCCCGGCGCCGGTCACGACGGCGGCCGGATCGTCTTCGAGGGCACCCCCGCCGACCTCGTCGCCGACCGCTCCACTCTCACCGGCGAGCACCTCGCGGCCTACATCGGCGCCTGACCGGGACCCGGTGGGTACGGCGGAACCCGCCGTACCCACCCGCGTCCGGGCCCGCAGACGAGCGTGGGTGCGGGTTCGGCCCACGCTGCCCGGCCGGACCTCAGATGTGGCTCAACTCTCCGTGGATTGCGTGGACGGCGCGCCCGGCCCCTCCCTAAGGTCGCGATCATGCCCGACATATCGCTGACCACGCTCGTTGTCCTGTGCCTCGCCGCCGCGGCGGCCGGCTGGATCGACGCGGTGGTGGGCGGCGGAGGGCTGCTGCTCCTGCCGGCCCTGCTGCTCGGCCTGCCGCACGTGCCCGCCGCGCACATCCTCGGCACCAACAAGGCAGTGGCCATCGTGGGCACCTCCGGCGCCGCGGTGACGTACCTCCGCAAGGCGCCGGTGAAGGTCGGGACGGCGGTACGGATCGGGCTCGCGGCCCTCACCGGCTCGATGACCGGCGCGTTCTTCGCCGCCGGGATCAGCAGCGACGTGCTACGCCCGGTGATCATGGTGGTGCTGCTCGCCGTCGCGGGCTTCGTGCTCCTGCGGCCCTCCTTCGGCCGCGCCGCCGCTGACACGAAGACGCCGGTCACCCGGGCCCGTACGGTCACCGCGATCGTCCTCGTCGGCGGCGGCATCGGCTTCTACGACGGCCTCTTCGGACCCGGCACCGGTACGTTCCTGGTGCTGGCACTGACCGCAGTGCTCCACCTCGACCTGGTCACCGCCTCCGCCAACGCCAAGATCGTAAACGTCTGCACCAACGCCGGCGCGCTCGCGATGTTCGCGTACCAGGGCACGGTCCTGTGGCAACTCGCCGCGCTCATGGCGCTGTTCAACCTCACAGGGGCGATGGCGGGCGCACGCATGGCGCTGCGCAAGGGCAGCGAATTCGTCCGCGGTGTGCTGCTGGTCGTGGTCTTCTCGCTGGTCGCCAAGCTGGCGTTCGACCAGTGGACGTGAGGCGCGCCTACCGCACCGCCGTCAGGTGCGCGTACGCCACGACATTTCCCCGGTAGCCGGTCTTCTCGTTGAACGTCCCGCCGCAGGTGATCACCCGCAGCTCCGCCTGCCCGGAGGCGGCGTACACCCGCTGCTCCGGAAAGTCCTCGCTGTCGTAGACCTCGACGGCGTCGATCGTGAAGACGGCGGTACGCCCGTCCTTGCGCACCACCTCGATCGTGTGGCCCTTCTGCAGCGAGCCGAGGTGGTAGAAGACGGCCGGCCCCCGCGCGTTGTCGACATGCCCGGCGATGACCGACGTGCCCTCGGCGCCGGGCGGGGTGCCGTCCTGGTACCAGCCGGCGAGGTTGCGGTTCCCGGCCGGCGGTACGTCGAGACTCCCGTCGGGGCCCAGACCGAGCCGCATGACGGGAGCGTCCACCCGTACGGCGGGTATCCGGATCCCTACGGGCTCGGAAGGCCGCAGCGGCCGCTCCGGCGGGACCGTACTCCTCGGGACGTGCTCGGACCCGGCGGCGAACGCCTCGGCGGACGAGGGCCGGGGCGGGTCCAGGCCCGCGGCGCCGTTCTGGATCAGCCAGAGGCCGGTGCAGATGCCGATGGCGACGAGGCCGCCTGTCGTACGCCGGTCCGTCATCGGTGATCACCCCTCCTCTCCGTTCCGCTCCGGGACACTCCACCCGCCGGTGCGGCCCGGGGCTCGACCGCCGGCCCGGGACGCCCCGCGTGCCCCCGCCCGGCTCGGGGCCAGGGCGGAGGCACGGGGAACTCCGGCGGTACGGGTACGGGGCGGCGGAGCCGGCCCGTCAGCGCTCCCGCGTGCCGCTCGCCCGGCGACGCAGGAGCCAGGTACCGCCGACGGCGGTCGCGGCCAGTACGGCCACACCCGCCGCGATCTGGGTGGTGTCGGAGTCCGCGGCCCCGCCGACACCGGTCTTGACGTGACCCGTGGGGTGCGTGGGCCGGTGGGTCGGGTGGAGGCGGGCCGGGTCGTGCTCGGACGGGTCACGGTGGCCCGGGTCGTGGTGGGTGGGCCCGGGCGACGGGCCGGCGGTCACGGTCAGGGTTCCCTGGGCGGTGTTGCCGTTGTCGCAGGCCACAGCGATGTCGTGGGTTCCCTCCGGGGCGTCCGGGGGAAGCTTGAACTGCCCGGCGACGACCTCCTTGTGGGTGGCGGGGCGCAGGGGGAAGTCGCCCGCCCCGACGGAGTCGGCGTCTCCCGTGCCGCCGCTGTCCGTACCGCAGGCGGTGGTGTTCACCGTGATGGTCTCGCCGGGGCCCGCGGTCGCCGGGTGCACCTCCAGCGTGTGCTGCGGCGTGTCGTTCTCGGCGTACGCCGGGCCCGCGCCGAAGCCGACCACGGCGGCCGCCAGCGCGGTACCGGTCAGCAGAAGTGCAGGGCGCATGGTGATCCTCCCGGAAGCGTCGGTGCGGCACTCCCTCCGAGATAAGTGGCCGTACGCGCCCCGCGCCTGCTGAGGCCCGGTCAGATGGCCCGCCGCGCCGCCGCGCCGCGCCCCGCGCACCCGGCGTTCACCCAGGTCAGCCCCCGGCGGCGGCAGGCCGGACGGTTCACCCCGCCCAGCGCCCCGAATGGGTGACGGGAGGCGTGCGGGGCCGCCTCAGACGCTGTCCCAGGGCGTCGCCCCGTACACCGACACGACCGTCTTCATCAGCGCCTCGTCGACGGCGAACTCCGTATCGTCGATACGCCGCACCGGGGCGATGCCCTGCGAGTTCGTGACGAAGGCGGCCCGGTACGCCCCCAGGCCGTCCAGTGTCACCGGGCGCCGCACCGACGGCAGGCCGGCCTCCGCGAGCCGGGGTTCGAGCAGCGCCATGGTCACGCCGAGCAGCGACGGCGCGTCCGGCCAGACGACCGAAGTGCCGTCGTAGAAAGCGATGTTGGTGATCGCGCCCTCCGTGACCACCCCGCCGTGGCCGGTCAGCAGCGCGTCGTCGAAGCCGGCCTGCCGCGCGAGCCTGCCGTAGTGGGTCTGGGCGAAGCCGCCCAGGTGCTTGAGGTGCGGGAAGGGGCGCTCGTACGGAACCGACATCAGGGCCTGCGGGGCCGGGGGCATGGTGGCGGGCGGGCGCACGGTGACCATCAGGGTGGCCGCCTCCGCCTCGGGCGCCCAGAACACGTGGACGCGGACCGCGGCGTCGCGCACTCCGGCCCCGTCGAGCGCGTGCCGCACCCGCCGGCGCACCAGCTCCCCGTCGAGCCCGGCGCCGAACACCTCCCGCGTCGCGGCGTCGAGCCGCGCGAGGTGCAGGCCGAGTCCGCGCACCCGGCCGTCCCTGACCTGCATCGCGGTGAAGTGGGCATATCCGCCGTACAGGGTGGGGACGAGGAGGTCGTCCGCGGTCGTGGCCGTGCGGCCGTCGATCTCGATGTGGGGAGCGGCGGGTGCGGAGGATGCGGTCATGCCACCACCGTAAAGGGGCGCGAACAACGGCCGGGCGGGCGGGGCGATCGCACCGGCCGGTGATGACTTCGCCTGCGTACAACCGACTTGGAAGTTGCCCGCAGAACGGCTTGACCTCAATCTTGGTTGAGGTACGAGTCTTGTCGCATGGACATCACGACGTACGAATCCGACCTGGTCAGCACCGCTTCCGCCACCACGACCGCAGTCGCGGCCACGACCGCCGCCCTCGTCCCGCTGCGCGTCGGCGTCATCGTCGCCAGCAACCGCGAGGGCCGCTTCGCCCCCGTCATCACCGACTGGTTCGTCTCCCGGGCCGCCGCGCACGACGATCTCGACATCGATGTGATCGACCTGGCCCTCGTCGACCTGCCGACCGCCCTGTCCTTCAAGCCGTCCGACGACGTCAAGGCGGTCCTCGCGCAGGTCACGCCACGGCTCGCCGCCGCCGACGCCTTCGTCGTCCTCACCCCCGAGTACAACCACTCCTTCCCCGCCGCCCTCAAGAACCTCATCGACTGGCACGGCAGCGAATGGCACGCCAAGCCCGTCGGCTTCGTCTCCTACGGCGGAATGTCCGGCGGCCTGCGCGCAGTCGAGCAGCTGCGTCAGGTCTTCGCCGAGATGCACGCCACCACCATCCGCGAGACCGTCAGTTTCCACGGCGCCTGGTCCCACTTCGACGACGACGGCCGGCACAAGGACCCGTCCGCGCCCAACACCGCCGCCAAGGCCCTTCTCACCCAGCTGACCTGGTGGGCGCACGCCCTGCGCGACGCCAAGTCCGTCCGTCCGTACACCGGCTGAGCGGGCGGCGAAACCATGCTGATCCGTTTACTGCGCACGCAGCTGCGCCCCTACGCGCGGACCATCGCCCTGGTCGTCGTACTCCAGCTCGCCCAGACAATCGGCACCCTCTACCTGCCCACCCTCAACGCCGACATCATCAACAACGGCGTCCTCACCGGCGACACCGGTTACGTCCTGTCCACCGGCGGCGTCATGATCGCCGTCACCCTCCTCCAGATCATCGCCGCCGCGGCCGCCGTCTTCTTCGGCGCCCGCGTCGCGATGGGCGTGGGCCGCGACCTGCGCTCCGCCGTCTTCTCCCGGGTCCAGGACTTCTCCGTACGGGAAGTCGGCCGGTTCGGTGCCTCGTCCCTCATCACCCGCACCACCAACGACGTGCAGCAGATCCAGATGCTGACGGTGCTCGGCCTGACCATGCTGGTCGCCGCACCCCTCATGTGCGTCGGCGGCATCGTCATGGCCGTGAGCCAGGACGTTCCGCTCGCCGCGCTGCTGCTGCTCTTCGTGCCGCTGCTCGCCGGGGTCGTGGGCCTGATCATCCGCCGGATGCCGCCCCTCTTCCGCGGCATGCAGAAGCGCGTCGACCAGGTGAACCGGATGATGCGGGAGCAGATCACCGGCATCCGCGTCATCCGCGCCTTCGTCAAGGACGGGCACGAACAGCGCCGTTACGCCGACGCCAACGCGGAGCTGATGGGCGTCGCCCTGCGGTCCGGCCGCCTGATGGCGCTGACCATGCCCGCGGTCGTCCTGGTCTGGGAGCTGGCGACCGTGGCCGTCATCTGGGTCGGCGGACACCGCATCGGCGCAGGCGAGCTCCAGATCGGCTCGCTCATCGCCTTCCTCAGCTACCTGATGCAGATCCTGATGGCCGTGATGATGACGACCTTCCTGCTGATGCAGGTACCGCGCGCCGCCGTCAGCGCCGAGCGAGTCAGGGAGGTCCTCACCACCGAGTCCAGCGTCGCCCCGCCCTCCGTGCCGGTCACCGCGCTCGACGAGCGGATCCGCGGCCGGCTCGACATCCGGGGCGCCGGCTTCAGCTATCCCGGCGCGGAGGAACCGGTCCTGCGCGGCGTCGACCTGACCGCCCGCCCCGGCCGCACCACCGCCGTCATCGGGTCCACCGGCAGCGGGAAGACGACCCTGCTCGGGCTCGTCCCCCGGCTCTTCGACGCGACGGGCGGCGAGGTGCGGGTCGGCGGCGTCGACGTACGGGACCTCGACCCGGAGGTGCTGTCCCGCACGGTCGGCCTCGTACCGCAGAAGCCGTACCTCTTCTCGGGGACGATCGCCTCCAACCTGCGGTACGGAAATCCCGACGCCACCGACGCGGAGCTGTGGCACGCGCTGGAGACCGCACAGGCCAAGGGCTTTGTCGAGGCTCTGCCGGAGGGCCTGGACGCGCCCGTCGCCCAGGGCGGTGGCAACCTGTCCGGCGGCCAGCGCCAGCGCATCGCGATCGCCAGGGCCCTGGTCGTCAAGCCCGGCATCTACCTGTTCGACGACTCCTTCTCGGCCCTCGACTACGCAACCGACGCGGCGCTGCGGGCCGCGCTCGCCAGGGAGACCGCCGACGCGACCGTGGTCATCGTCGCCCAACGGGTCTCCACCATCCGCGGGGCCGACCGGATCGTCGTACTCGACGAAGGGCGCGTCGTCGGCACCGGCACACACGAAGAACTCATGCGGGACAACCACACCTATCGGGAGATCGTCCTCTCCCAGATCTCCGAGGAGGAAGCCGCATGAGTACGGACCGCACCGCCCCCACCTCCCGCACCGCCCCCACCTCTACCACCCGCACCGACCCCACCGTCCCCGAGCGCAAGGGCCCCGCCCCGCAGCGGGGCGTCCCCGGCGCCCCCGCCGCCCCACCCCTCGAACGCTCACTCGACTTCCGGCGCTCCGGCCTGCGCCTGCTGAGGACGATGGCCCCCGAGCGGCCCCTGCTCCTCGTCCTCCTCGCGGCGGGTGTCGCCGCCGTCGCCCTCGCCGTACTGAGCCCCAAGATCCTCGGCCACGCCACCGACCTCGTGGTCGCGGGCGCCACGGCGCCGGGCGGTATCGACTTCCGGGCCGTGGGGGAGATCCTCGCCCTCGCCCTCGCGGTGACGGCCGGCTCCGCCCTCTTCATCTGGATCAAGCTGCGGCTGGTCATGGTGGTCGTGCAGCGCGTCGGCTACCGGCTGCGCGAGCAGGCCGAGACGAAGCTGGCGCGGCTGCCCCTGTCGTACTTCGACAAGCAGCCGCGCGGCGAAGTCCTCTCCCGCACCACCAACGACGTCGACAACATCACGCAGTCCATGCAGCAGGCGTTCGGGCAGATGCTGCGGGCGCTGCTGACCATCGTCGGCGTACTGGCGATGATGTTCTGGATCTCGCCGCTGCTGGCGCTGGTGGTGCTGGCGACCGTGCCGGTGTCGGTCCTCGGAGCCGTACTCATCGGCAAGCGCGCCCAGCCGCAGTTCGTCAGGCAGTGGGCGGTCACCGGCAGACTCAACGGCCACGTCGAGGAGATGTACACCGGCCACGCGCTGGTGAAGGTCTTCGGACGCCGCAAGGAGGCGATCCGTACCTTCGACGAGCACAACGAGGCGCTGTACGCGTCCAGCTTCAAGGCCCAGTTCATCTCGGGCGTCATCCAGCCCGCGATGTCCTTCATCGGCAACCTCAACTACGTCCTGATCGCGGTCATCGGCGGCCTGCGCGTCGCCTCGGGAACCCTCTCCATCGGCGACATCCAGGCCTTCATCCAGTACTCGTACGAATTCAACGGGCCGATCACGCAGGTCGCGGCGATGGCGAACCTCCTCCAGTCCGGCGTCGCCTCGGCCGAGCGCGTCTTCGACCTGCTCGACGCCGAGGAGGAGTCGGCGGCGCCGGCCGCGCCGGAGCGCCCCGCCCGCCTCACCGGGAAGGTCGCCTTCGAGAACGTCGCCTTCCGCTACGAGCCGGCCAAGCCCCTCATCGAGGACCTCACCCTGAAGGTCGAGCCCGGGCAGACGGTCGCCATCGTCGGCCCCACCGGCGCAGGGAAGACCACCCTCGTCAACCTCCTCATGCGCTTCTACGAGGTGACGGGCGGCCGGATCACCCTCGACGGCACCGACATCGCCGCCATGACCCGCGAGGGCCTGCGGTCCGGCATCGGCATGGTCCTCCAGGACACCTGGCTGTTCGGCGGGACGATCGCCGACAACATCGCGTACGGCGTCGAGGGCGGCGTACCGCGCGAGCGGGTCGTCGAGGCGGCGATGGCGACGTACGCCGACCGCTTCATCCGCACGCTGCCCGACGGGTACGACACGGTGATCGACGAGGAGGGCGCCAACCTGAGCGCCGGCGAGAAGCAACTGCTCACCATCGCGCGGGCGTTCCTCACCGAGCCGTCCATCCTGGTCCTGGACGAGGCGACCAGTTCGGTGGACACCCGCACCGAAGTCCTCATCCAGCGCGCGATGAACTCGCTGCGCGCGGGCCGGACGTCCTTCGTCATCGCCCACCGCCTCTCCACGATCCGCGACGCCGACGTGATCCTGGTGATGGAGGACGGCGCGATCGTCGAACAGGGCACGCACGAGGAGCTGCTGGCGAAGTGCGGCGCGTACGCCCGGCTGCACGCCTCGCAGTTCGCGGCAGCGGCCTGAGAGCATGGACGGGGCGTACGCGCAAGGGAGACCACCATGACCGAATGGCTGACCGTACAGACCACGACCGACAGCCGGGACAAGGCGCTGGCGCTCGCGCGCGGCGCCGTCGACGCCCGGCTGGCGGCCTGTGCGCAGGTCGGCGGGCCCGTGACCTCCGTCTACCGGTGGAAGGGGCAGACGGAGAGCGCGCAGGAGTGGCAGGTGGTGTTCAAGACGGCGGGTGCGCGGTACGCCGAACTGGAGGCGCATCTCAAGGCCGCGCACGACTACGAGACGCCCGAGATCATCGCCACGGCCGTGGTGAGCGGCAGCGCGGAGTATCTGGCGTGGCTGGCGGAGGAGACCACCGGCCCCGCCGGCCCGTGATCAGTCCTGCGGTACGCGTTCGATCCGTACCGCGCACACTTTGAACTCCGGCATACGTGACGTCGGGTCCAGCGCCGGGTTCGTGAGCGTGTTGGCGCGGCCCTCGCCCGGCCAGTGGAACGGCATGAAGACCGTGTCCGAGCGGATCGAATCGGTGATCCGGGCCGGGGCGACCGCCCGCCCGCGCCGCGACACCACCGTCAGCCGCTCGCCCTCGGAGACGCCCAGGCGCTGCGCCAGCCGCGGATGCAGCTCCACGAAGGGGCCGGGCGCGGCCGTGTTGAGCTCGTCGACGCGGCGGGTCTGGGCGCCGGACTGGTACTGGGCGACGACCCGGCCGGTGGTGAGCAGGACCGGGTACTCGGCGTCCGTCTCCTCCGCCGCCGGGCGGTGCGCGACGGGGACGAATCGGGCCAGGCCGTCCTCGGTCGCGAAGCGGTCGAGGAAGAGGCGGGGCGTACCGGGGTGCGGGCCGGCGGGCTGCGGACTGCCGGGCTGCGGGTCGGCGGGGTGGCTTTCGGCCGGGTGCTCGTCGCCCGAGGCCGTCTCCGGACAGGGCCAGAAGACGCCGTCCTCCTCGGCGATCCGCCGGTACGAGATGCCCGAGTAGTCGGCCGGCCCGCCCGCCGACGCGCGGCGCAGTTCGTCGAAGACCTCTTCGGGGTCGACCGGGAAGCCCTTCTCGTGACCGAGCAGCGCCGCCAGGGAGTGCAGCACCTCCAGGTCCGTGCGGACACCCTGCGGCGGGTCGACCGCCCGGCGCCGCAGCAGCACCCGGCCCTCCAGGTTCGTCGTCGTCCCGGTCTCCTCCGCCCACTGGGTGACGGGCAGGACGACGTCCGCCAGTGCCGCGGTCTCGGAGAGAACGACGTCCGCGACGGCGAGGAAGTCCAGTGAGCGCAGGCGCTCCTCGATGTGGGCGGCGCGCGGCGCCGAGACGACCGGGTTCGAGCCCATCAGCAACAGGGACTTGATGTCGCCGCCGAGTGCGTCGAGGAGTTCGTACGCACTGCGTCCAGGACCGGGCAGGCTGTCCGGGTCCACGCCCCACACCCCCGCGACGTGCTCCCGCGCGGCCGGGTCGGTGAGCTTGCGGTAGCCCGGCAACTGGTCGGCCTTCTGGCCGTGCTCGCGACCGCCCTGGCCGTTGCCCTGGCCGGTGAGGCAACCGTAACCGGACAGGGGCCTGCCCGCGTTGCCCGTGGCGAGGCAGAGGTTGATCCAGGCGCCCACCGTGTCGGTGCCCTTGGACTGCTGCTCGGGGCCGCGCGCGGTGAGGACCATGCCGGTCCCGGCGTCGCAGAACATCCGTACCGCGTCACGGAGCTGGGGGACCGGTACGCCGGTGATGCGCTCGACGAATTCCGGCCAGTGCGCCATCGCCGCCGCCCGCGCCTCGTCCCAGCCGGCCGTACGGTCCTGGATGAAGGCGTCGTCCGTACGGCCTTCGGAGACGATGATGTGCAGCAGCCCCAGCGCGAGCGCCAGGTCGGTGCCGGGGCGGGGCGCGAGGTGCAGGTCGGCCTGCTCGGCGGTGCGGGTGCGGCGCGGGTCGACGACGATCAGCTTGCCGCCGTTCTCCCTCAGCTCGGTGAGGTAGCGGAGCGCGGGCGGCATCGTCTCGGCCAGGTTCGAGCCGACGAGGATCACGCAGCCGGTGCGCGGGATGTCCTCCAGCGGGAAGGGCAGACCGCGGTCGAGGCCGAAGGCCTTCTGGTGGGCGGCGGCGGCGGACGACATGCAGAAGCGGCCGTTGTAGTCGATCTGCGAGGTGGACAGGACGACGCGGGCGAACTTGCCGAGCGCGTATGCCTTCTCGTTCGTGAGCCCGCCGCCTCCGAAGACGCCGACGGCGTCGTGGCCGTACACCTCCTGTGTACGGCCGAGCCCCTCCGCGATCTTCGTCAGGGCCTCCTCCCAGGTGGCCGGTTCGAGCCTGCCTGTGGCGGGGCGACGGACCAGTGGCCCGGTCAGGCGCACCCGGGAGGAGAGCACTGCGGGCGCTGTGCGGCCGTTGCCGCACAGCGCGCCCCGGTTCACGGGGAAGTCCGTACGCTCGACGACCTCCACCACGTCCGTCTCGCTGCCTGAGGCCCCGCTGTCGGCGGTGGCGCGCAGGTTCATGCCGCACTGGAGCGCGCAGTACGGACAGTGCGTGGGGGTCGACGGCGGGGCCTGGGCCGGGGCGGGGGAGGTGCGGGGCATGCCGTCAGCATGCGACGGCGGTGTTACGGCGACGGGCGCCCGGGTGTTACGCCCCCGGTACGCACGGCTCAGCCTCGCCCCCGCCGCCCGGTGAGGTGCTCGTGCTGGTGAGGTGGCTGGTGCGCGGTGAGGTGCTCGTGCCGCCGACGGGGTGCCTGGTGCGCGGCGGCGTACTTCTACTGCCCCGTGAGGTGCCTGACCGTCATCCCGGCCGTCCAGCGAGCTTCCCGGCCGCCGCCGCGCCCTCGTCCTCCAGTACGTCGGTGATGACGGCCTTCCCGCCACCGTCGACGACGGCGTGCGCGGTGGCGGCGCCGAGGCCGCGGGCTCCGCCGGTGACGAGGACGACCTTGTCGCTCAGATCGACGACAGCAGCAGACACGACGACCAACCCCTGCTCACTCGAAGTTATGCCTATTAGGCATACCGGCAGTCGTCAGTCTGTCAGCGCCCCGACGCCTCGGCCAGCGCTTCGGTGACACCGGTCTCCCTGCGCCCCAGAAACTGCGGGTCGGGTTCGGTCGCGGCGTCGAGCGCCGCCTTGCCGGCCGCGAGGATCTCCCGTACGCCGCCGTAGTACCAGGTCGCGTCGCGCCGGGCGTCGACCCCGACGCCGTAGGCGTCGACACCTGCCGCCCGGCAGAGCGCGATCGCCCGGCGGATGTGGAATCCCTGGCTCACCAGCACGGCCCGGTCCACCCCGAAGATCTTCTTGGCGCGTACGCACGAGTCCCAGGTGTCGAAGCCCGCGAAGTCGCTGACGATCCGCCGGTCGGGCACGCCGTGCTCGACCAGGTAGGCCCGCATGGCGTCCGGTTCGTCGTACTCCGTCCGGCTGTTGTCCCCGGTCACGAGCACCACCTTGGCCTTGCCCGCCCGGTAGAGCTCGGCGGCGGTGTCGAGGCGGTTCGCGAGGTACGGCGACGGGCCGCCCCGCCAGAGACCCGCCCCGAAGACCACGACCACATCGCGGGCTGGGGCGTCGGCCGTCGTCCTGACCCGGCTGTCGGCGACGGCGTGCAGCCAGGTCGCGGGCGCGAGCGCGAACACGGCGGCGAGCACGAGGGCCTGGACGGTCCGCCGCTGGGCGCGGCGGGTGCGGGGTATGAGGGGCGGCAGTTTCAGTCGTCCGGCTGCCCGGCGTCGTGCCCCGCCCCAGGTAAAACGCATGCTTCTGCCCGCCCCCGACTGGAATGATTTCGCCATGTCGACACAATTCTGGCCCCTGTACGGACTCCGGATCACAACGCCGCGGCTCGAACTGGCGCTTCCGGACGGCGAGGTGCTCGACGAACTGGCCGGCGTGGCGGCCGACGGCGTGCACGACGAGGCGTCCATGCCGTTCTCGGTGCCGTGGACGCACGGGTCGCCGCAGGACCGGGCGCGGGCGACCTTCCAGCACGTACTGGGCACCGTCGCGCAGTGGCAGCCGGAGAAGTGGACGCTCAGCCTCGCCGTGCGCTGCGAGGGGAAGACCGTGGGCCGACAGGACCTCATGACGGACTGCTTCCCGGTGACCAGGGAAGGAGAGACCGGCTCCTGGCTCGGGCTGGCGCACCAGGGACGCGGCATCGGCACGGAGATGCGGGCGGCCGTGCTGCACCTGGCCTTCGAAGGGCTGGGGGCGCGGCATGTCACCTCGGGGGCGATGACGGACAACGTCCGCTCCCTGCGGGTGTCGGAGAAGCTCGGCTACCGGCCGGACGGGCTGATGGTGGAGTCGGTACGGGGAGAGCCCAGGACGGTGCGGCGGCTGCGGCTCACCCGCGAGGCCTGGGAGGCCCACCGGACGGTGCCGGTGGAGGTGACGGGCCTCGAGCCCTGCCGGGAGCTCTTCGGGGTGTAGCCCCCCCGGCGGGGGCGTGCGGGGTGCAGGACCCCGCCGGGGGGGCGTGCCCCGGCTTGTGCCCGGTCCCGCCTGGGACCCGGTCCCGCCCCCGGACCCGGGGGCGACGGACGGGACCGGAGCGGGACCGGGGCAAGGGGACGGGCCGCCTGACACCGCACCCGCCCGCCCCGTGAGGCCATCGCAAACACCCGTCACGCCCACGCAACGAGGCGGCAATCTGCGCCCGGCAGTATCGGTTCATGACGGAGTCGGCAGCACACCGCGAGTCACTTCCTCTCGACAGTACGGCGCAACTGCTCACCCGCATCACCACCCAGCTCGGCACTCAGCTGAGGCACGTCTCCCTGAACGGAACCCGCCGTCCGATGACCCCGCCCACGCCCCCGCCCAGGCCCCCCTCCGCGCCCACCCTCGTCGCCGTCGCCCACGGCAGCCGCGACCCCGACGCGCTGCGCACCGTCACCGCACTGCTGGAGCGCGTACGCGAGCTGCGCCCGGGTCTCGACGTACGGCTGGGCCACATCGAACTCAACGAGCCGTTGCTCACCGGCACCCTCGCGGACCTCGACCCGGGAGAGGCCGTCCTCGTACCGCTGCTGCTCGGCCGCGGTTACCACGTCAAGGAGGACCTGCCGCAGGCCGCCGCCACCGCCCCCCACCTGCGCACGAGCATCGCCTCCCCGCTCGGGCCGCACCCCCTGCTCGTCGAGGCGCTGTACGCCCGCCTCACCGAGGCCGGCTGGCGGACCTCCGACGCCACGCACCGGGGGAGCGGCGTCGTCCTCGCCGCCGCCGGCTCCCGCGACCCGGAATCGGCCGCCGACACCCGCCGCACCGCGAGCTTGCTCAGCGAACGCCTCGGCGGAGTCCCCGTCGTCCCCGCCTACGCGTCCGCCGCCTCGCCCACCGTCCCCGGAGCCCTGCGCGCGCTCGCCGCGCGCGGCCGGCACCGGACGGCCGTCGCCTCGTACTTCACCGCGCCCGGCCGCTTCGCCACCCAGAGCGCCGCCGCCGCGCCCTGGATCGCGTCCGCGCCGCTCGGCACCCACCCGGCCCTGGCGCGACTGCTCCTGCTGCGTTACGACCAGACGCTCGCCACCCGTTCCCTGGCGCCCCGGCGTCAACTGACCGCCGCCTGAGCCCCGGCTGTCACCGGCTCCGTTTACTGTCGGTGCATGGAAGGCACAGCGCACCAAGCCCCGCACACCGACGACCGACCCGCCGACGCCCAGCCCCACACCGCCCTCGACGCCGCCCTCTACGACGGGGCCGCCACCGAGCGCTGGGCCGCCGAGCCCGACAAACGGCCCGGCAGGACCGCCTTCCAGCGCGACCGCGCCCGCGTGCTGCACTCCGCCTCGCTGCGCCGCCTCGCGGGCAAGACCCAGGTGGTCACCCCGGGCTCCAGCAGCCAGGTCTGGGACGCCAGCCCGCGCACCCGCCTCACCCACTCCCTGGAATGCGCCCAGGTCGGCCGCGAGCTGGGCGCCGCCCTCGGCTGCGACCCGGACCTCGTCGAGGCGGCCTGCCTCTCCCACGACATGGGCCACCCGCCCTTCGGGCACAACGGCGAGCAGGCACTCAACGACTTCGCCAAGGACTGCGGAGGCTTCGAGGGCAACGCCCAGTCGCTCCGGCTCCTGACCCGCCTCGAACCCAAGCGGTTCGTCCGGTCGGCGGCGAGCGGCGACATGGTCAGCGTCGGCCTCAACCTCACACGCGCCGCCCTCGACGCCGCGACGAAGTACCCCTGGCCGCGCGGCGCCCACCCCACCGACCCCGGCTCGGTGAAGTTCGGGGTCTACGAGGACGACCAGCCCGTCTTCGAATGGGTCCGCCAGGGCGCCCCGGCCCACCGCCAGTGCTTCGAGGCCCAGGTCATGGACTGGTCCGACGACGTGGCGTACTCGGTGCACGACTTCGAGGACGGCCTGCACGCCGGCCACCTCGACCCCAACTGCCTGTTCGCCGAGCCGGAGCGCCAGGAGATCTTCGCCGTGGCGATCGGCAGGTACGTACCGGAGGACACCAGTCCGGACGAGCTGGCGGCGGCGCTGGACCGCCTCCTCGACGAGGAGTGGTGGCCGCACGGTTACGACGGGTCGGCCGTCGCACAGGCCCGCCTGAAGGACGCCACGAGCCAGCTCATCGGCCGCTTCTGCCTGTCCGCCGAGGGCGCGACCCGCCAGGCCTACGGAACGGGCAGGCTCACGAGGTACGCCGCCGAGCTGGTCGTCCCGCGCGAAGTCCGCCACGAGTGCGCCGTCCTGAAGGCCGTCGCCGACCGGTACGTCATGCAGCGCGACGAACAGGAGCGGCTCCGCGCCGACCAGCGCGTCGTCATCGCCGAGCTCGCCGAGGCCCTCACGGCCCGCGCCCCCGAGGGCCTCGACCCCCAGTTCCGCGCGCTGTTCGCCGACGCGCCCGACGACAGGGCCCGCAAGCGCGTGATCGTCGACCAGATCGCGTGCTTCACGGACGCCGCCGCCCGCTCCCTGCACGCCCGGCTCACGGCCCCGAGGGGCCACCGTTCATGATCGCCTCACCCAGCGGGGTCCGCCGGTGCACGATGCGGCTGCCGCGCCGCTCCGAGGCGACCAGCCCCGCCTCCCGCAGCACCGTCGCGTGCCGGCTCGCGGTCGACAGCGCCAGCCGCAGCACGCCGCCGAGCTGCGTCGTGGTCATCGGCCGCCCCAGCACCTCCAGCACCGCCGCCCTCGTGTGGCCGATGAGCTGCGCCACCGGCAGCCCGGCCGCCCTCGCACCCGGACCGTCCGCGCCGTGCCCCCGGGCGAGCACCAGCCACCCGGGGTCCGGCGTCACGGGATGGACCAGCACGGGCGGCAGCTCCTCGTCGGCCAGCGCGACGGGGTGCCGGATACAGAAGAACGAAGGGATCATCGTCAACGACCGCCCGCGCAGCTCCAGTTCCCGGTCCACCGGATAGCCGGTCTCCAGCACCCCGTCGTCGCGCCAGGCGAAGTCCTCGTAAGTGGCCAGTAAACCCTCGGGGCCGCTGGACAGAGCCGCCTCCGCCCGCACGGGACGGTCGGCGTCCACGGCCGATGTGATGACACCCAGGTACGGCTCCACCGCCACGGCGTAGTAACGCCGCAGTGCGTCGCCCAGCCGCTCCAGGGACTCCACGTCGCCCTCCGCCAGCCGCCGGGCGACCGTCGGCACGGGACCGTTCGCGAAGAGCTGCCCCAGCTCCGCGCCCATCCTGGTCACGGGCGTGGACAGTACCTGGTCCAGGCCGGTCTCCAGATCCGGGATGCCGCGGCCCGGCGTCAGGAAGTCGGGCAGGTACGCCGCACACGGGCACAGCCGGTGCAGCGAAGTCACCGTCCGGCTGAGTCCCGCGCGGGCGATCGCCGCCCGCGCCTCACGCCGCCAGGGGTCGAAGACCAGCGCGCCCTGCCGGTTCTGCAGCAGGTGGAGGCTGTTCACGATCTCCCACATGGGGTCGGGGCGCGCGGCCACCCGCAGCCGGTTCAGATCCTCGGTGGTGAAGTGGATGCGTAACATGCGCCCCCCACGCAGCGTCGTGTCCCGCGCCCTGTCCGCTGTCGCGACTCCGGTGCGTACGTACGACCGAGCGTACTCACCGACCACCGGAACGGGGTGGTCCCTTTGCGTTGTGCACGAAAGCCCCGCGCGGCGTCCACATCGGCGTGACGCTTGTCGCGTGGTGGCTGCGGGCAGTCAACGGGGGAGACGTCCGCGGCCACCTTCTCCTTGCCCCCCGCCGGTCCGCCCCCTCCTCGGCCGCCCTCGTCGCGTCCTCGCCGGTCACCTCCGAGCCACCTCCGCGACACGCCCACAGCACACCCCCTCTTCCCCCATCACGCTCTGTGCGGGACGCTCGAATACAGGCGGCGTAGCGTGTGGGCAGGCACAGAGGAGGCACCAAGTGGTCGACGCAGATCTGACGTTCGTCATCGTCGGTGGGGGACTCGCGGGAGCGAAGGCCGCCGAAACCCTCCGCAGCGAGGGGTTCACCGGCCGCGTGATCCTCATCGGGGACGAACGTGAGCATCCCTACGAACGCCCTCCCCTGTCCAAGGGTTTCCTGGCCGGCAAGGAGGAACGCGACAGCGTCTTCGTCCACGAACCCGGCTGGTACGCGCAGGCGGACATCGAGCTGCACCTCGGCCAGTCGGTCGTGCACCTCGACCGCGACACCAGGACGGTCGGCCTCGGCGACGGCACCGCGGTCCGCTACGACAAGCTCCTGCTCGCCACCGGCGCCGAACCGCGCCGTCTCGACATCCCCGGCACCGGCCTCGCCGGCGTGCACCACCTGCGCCGCCTCGCCCACTCCGAGCGGCTGCGCGGCGTACTGGCCTCCCTCGGGCGCGACAACGGGCACATCGTCATCGCCGGGGCCGGCTGGATCGGCCTGGAAGTCGCGGCCGCCGCGCGCGGTTACGGCGCCGAGGTCACCGTCGTGGAACCCGAGCCGACCCCGCTCCACCAGGTCATCGGCCCCGAACTCGGCCAGCTCTTCACCGACCTGCACAGCGAGCACGGCGTCCGCTTCCACTTCGGCGCCCGCCTCACCGAGATCACCGGCCAGGACGGCATGGTCCTCGCCGCCCGCACCGACGACGGCGTGGAGCACCTCGCCCACGACGTCCTCGCGGCGATCGGAGCCGCCCCGCGCACCGCGCTCGCCGAGACCGCCGGCCTCACGCTCGTGGACCGGGCGCACGGTGGCGGCATCGCGGTGGACGCCGCGCTGCGCACCTCCGACCCCGACATCTACGCGGCCGGCGACGTCGCGGCGGCCCAGCACCCGCTCCTCGGCACCCGGCTGCGCGTCGAGCACTGGGCCAACGCGCTGAACAGCGGCCCGGCCGCCGCCCGGTCGATGCTGGGCCAGGACACGGCGTACGACCGGATCCCGTACTTCTTCTCCGACCAGTACGACCTCGGGCTCGAGTACTCCGGCTGGGCGCCGCCCGGCACGTACGACCAGGTCGTCATCCGCGGCGACGTCGCGGGAAAACGGGAGTTCGTCGCCTTCTGGCTGAAGGACAACCGGGTCCTGGCCGGCATGAACGTGAATGTGTGGGACGTCACCGAAACCATCCAGGCGCTGATCCGCTCCCGGGCCCGGGTGGACACCGACGCGCTCTCCGACCCGTCGGTGGACCTGGCCTCCCTGCTCGGCTGACGGGAGTGTCCGACCACCGCCGTACACTTCACGCGTGGCAGGCAGGATCAACGATGACGACGTGAAGGCGGTCCGGGACGCGGTCCCGATCGACGCCGTTGTTTCCGAGTACCTCCAGCTCCGCAGTGCCGGCGGCGGCAATCTGAAGGGCCTGTGCCCCTTCCACGACGAGAAGTCCCCGTCCTTCCAGGTCAGCCCGAGCAAGGGTCTTTTCCACTGCTTCGGCTGCCAGGAAGGCGGCGACACGATCGCCTTCGTGATGAAGATCGACCACCTATCCTTCTCCGAGACGGTCGAGCGGCTCGCCGCGCTGGCGGGCATCACCCTGCGCTACGAAGAAGGCGGCTACAACCCCACGCACCAGCGCGGCGAACGGGTCCGCCTGGTCGAGGCGCACAAGGCCGCCGCGCAGTTCTACGTCGAGCAGCTCGACTCCGCCGAGGCCGAGATCGGCCGCAAGTTCCTGGCCGAGCGCGGCTTCGAGCAGAGCGCCGCCCAGCACTTCGGCGTCGGCTACAGCCCGGCCGGCTGGGACCACCTCACCCGCTACCTGCGCGGCAAGGGCTTCTCCGACAAGGAGCTGACCCTCTCCGGCCTCTCCCAGGAGGGCCGCCGCGGTCCCATCGACCGCTTCCGCGGCCGCCTGATGTGGCCGATCCGCGACATCACCGGCGAGGTCGTCGGCTTCGGCGCGCGCAAGCTGCGCGAGGACGACAACGGGCCGAAGTACCTGAACACCCCCGAGACCGCGATCTACAAGAAGTCGCAGGTGCTGTACGGCATCGACCTGGCCAAGAAGGACATCGCCAAGACCAGCAGGGCGGTCGTCGTCGAGGGGTACACCGACGTCATGGCCTGCCACCTGGCCGGTGTCACCACCGCGATCGCCACCTGCGGCACGTCGTTCGGCGGCGACCACATCAAGATCCTCCGCCGGCTGCTCATGGACAACGCCTCGGCCGAGGTCGTCTTCACCTTCGACGGCGACGCGGCCGGCCAGAAGGCGGCGCTGCGGGCGTTCGAGGACGACCAGAAGTTCGCCGCCGAGACGTCCATCGCGATCACGCCCGGCGGTATGGACCCCTGCGACCTGCGGCTCGCGAAGGGCGATGCGGCGGTGGCGTCCCTCGTCGAGACGCGCACGCCCCTCTTCGAGTTCGCGATCCGCCACGTCGTGTCCCGGCACAACCTGGAGACGCCGGCCGGCCGGGCCGCCGCGCTCGACGAAGCCGCGCCGATCGTCGCCAACATCAAGAACATCGCGATCCAGCACGAGTCCGCGGTCCAGCTCGCGGGCATCCTCGGCATCCTCGACACGCAGTTCGTGGTCAAGCGCGTCGCGCAGCTCGCCCGCTGGGCCCGTGACCGGGGCGGGCGCGGCCCCGCCGCCCTCCAGGACCGCCGGGCGACGCCGTCGTACGACGCGGCACCCGCCGCCCCGAGCGGCCCCGCACTGAATCTGCGCAGCCCCGCGCACCGCACGGAGCGCGAGCTGCTGAAGCTGGCCCTCCAGCGGCCCGAGCTGGTCTCCCCGGCGTTCGACGCGTACGGAGCCGACGAGTTCACCGCCCCGCCGTACGCCGCCGTACGCCAGGTCATCGAGGAGTCGGGCGGCGCGGAACAGGGCGCGCAGAACGCCTCCGACTACCTGGCCCAGGTCCGCGAGACGGCGCCCAACGACACGGTGCGCGCGCTGGTCACGGAGCTCGCCGTCGAGCCGATCATGCGCAAGACCGTCGACGAGATCTACGCCGGAGAGCAGCTGATCAGGGTCCGCCTGCGGGCGGTCGACCGCCGCATCCTGGACGTCCAGGGCACGCTGGCCCGCCTCGGCGGCCCGCACGCCGACCCGGAGCAACTCGCCGCCGTACAGAACGAACTGTGGGTGCTCCAGCAGTACGCCCAGTCCCTGCGCAACCACGGCGCGGCCGCACTCTGACGACGCCGGACCGCCCCCGGCACCGACCGGGCCCGGCACCTCCAGCCCCTCCGGCCTTCGAGAAGCGGGGTCCGGGGCGGAGCCCCAGTTCGGAGAGGGACGGGCAGGGGAGGGAAAAACCCGTACCCGCCCAGTAGCGGCCCGGACTCAAAAAGTCACCGCACGCCCCTCGTGGCAGCGATGTGTCGTACCCCACACTGGGTGGCGGTGCCTGAGTCCTCGGAGCGCGGCCGGCCCACGCCGAGTGGGCCTCACACACCCGCGGATCCGCACATCGTGTACGGGACGGACGGCGGCCCGGTCGCCGCTCCCGTCCCGCTGCCGCACGCCCCCGAACCGGCAGCGATCACCCTGGAGGTCGCCCCCGTGCAGACCCAGACCCAGACGTTGGCCGACGTCATCGCGACGGTCCCTTCGCAGAACCGGGGCGAACGCCACCCCGAAACGGAGCCCGCCCACGTCGGCGAGACCGAAGCCGGGACCGAAGCCGAAGCCGAGACAGAAGCCGAGGTCGAGTCCGAAGCCGAAGCCGAGCCCGAGGCCGAAGTCCTCGTCGAGGACCCGGCCGACGCCCCCGAGACGCCGGAGGCGTCCGAGCGCCGCCGCAACCCCCGCACCGACACCGCGGGCCCCTCTTCCGACCTCTTCCGGCAGTACCTGCGCGAAATCGGCCGCATCCCCCTCCTCACCGCCGCCGAGGAGGTGGACCTGGCCCGCAGGGTCGAAGCCGGGCTCTTCGCCGAGGAGAAGCTGAGCACCACCCCCGACCCGGACTCCCGGCTCGCCGTCGACCTCGACCGGCTGGTGGTCATGGGCCGGATGGCCAAACGCCGCCTGATCGAGGCGAATCTGCGTCTCGTCGTGTCCGTCGCCAAGCGGTACGTCGGCCGCGGCCTGACCATGCTCGACCTGGTCCAGGAGGGCAACCTCGGTCTCATCCGCGCCGTCGAGAAGTTCGACTACGCGCGGGGCTACAAGTTCTCGACGTACGCGACCTGGTGGATCCGCCAGGCCATGTCCCGCGCGCTGGCCGACCAGGCCCGCACCATCCGCGTCCCGGTCCATGTCGTCGAGCTGATCAACCGCGTCGTCCGCGTCCAGCGCAGGATGCTCCAGGAGCGCGGCTACGAACCGACCCCCCAAGAGGTCGCCGCCCACCTCGAACTCACCCCCGAGCGCGTCAGCGAAGTCCTGCGCCTCGCGCAGGAACCGGTGTCGCTGCACGCGCCCGTGGGCGAGGAGGACGATGTGGCGCTCGGCGACCTCATCGAGGACGGCGACGCCGCCTCGCCCGTCGAATCGGCCGCGTTCCTTCTCCTGCGCGAGCATCTGGAGGCGGTGCTCTCCACACTCGGCGAGCGCGAACGCAAGGTCGTACAGCTCCGGTACGGGCTGGCCGACGGCCGGCCCCGCACGCTGGAGGAGATCGGCCGCCTCTTCGGCGTGACGCGCGAACGCATCCGCCAGATCGAGTCGAAGACCCTCAACAAGCTCCGCGACCACGCCTTCGCCGACCAGCTCCGCGGCTACCTGGACTGACGCCGGCCGCCCGGTCACCAGGGGCCGGGCGGCCGTCGGCTCCCGTACTCCCGGCTCCGTCAGGATCCGTCCGCCGCCCCCGCGGCCGGGTCGTCCTTGGCCTTCCTGCGCGCGTCGGCCATGGCACCGATCCCCACGCCTATGCACATGCCGCACGCGATCCCGGTCGCCAGGTTGTCGAGCAGCAGCATCCCGAAGGCCACCCCGAACGTCATCCCGAGCGACAGCCCGAGGGCGACGCCCGAGACGGGCCCCTTCGCGCCGGACGCCTCCGTGCCCGTGCTCCCCGCGTCCTCGGGAGCGCTGCCCGCCGTGTTCTCCGTCATGGTCAGTCAGTCCACTTCAGCCACCGCCTGAGCGAACTGGGCGGCGTACAGACGCGCGTACGCGCCCTCCGCCGCCAACAGCTCCTCATGCGTCCCCTGTTCAACGATGGACCCATTCTCCATCACCAAGATCACGTCTGCGTCCCGGATCGTGGACAGCCGGTGTGCGATCACGAAGCTCGTACGGCCGTGGGCCAGCCGCGCCATCGCCTTCTGGATCAGCACCTCCGTACGGGTGTCGACCGAACTCGTCGCCTCGTCCAGTACCAGGATCACCGGATCCGAGAGGAACGCCCGCGCGATCGTGATCAGCTGCTTCTCGCCCGCGCTGACCCCCGCCCCCTCGTCGTCGATCACCGTGTCGTACCCGTCCGGCAGCGTCCGTACGAAACGGTCCGCATGGGCGGCCCGCGCCGCCTTCTCGATCTCCTCGCGCGTGACCTCCCGCGACGGCGACGCTCCGTACGCGATGTTGTCGGCGATCGTGCCGCCGAACAGCCAGGTGTCCTGAAGGACCATCCCGATGCCCGAACGCAGGTCCTCCCGCGTCATCTCGGCGATGTCGGCGCCGTCCAGAGTGATCCGGCCGCCCGTCACCTCGTAGAACCGCATCAGCAGATTCACCAGTGTCGTCTTGCCCGCACCCGTCGGCCCGACGATCGCGACCGTCTGCCCCGGCTCGACCGCGACCGACAGGTTCTCGATGAGGGGCGTGTCCGCCTCGTACCGGAAGGACACCTTCTCCAGCGCCACCCGGCCCTCCGGGGCCGTCGACGGAAGTACGTTCCGCTCCCCGCCCGCCGAGTCCGGCCCCTGCTCCTCGGCGTCGATGAGCTCGAAGACCCGCTCGGCCGAGGCGACGCCCGACTGCACCAGGTTCGCCATCGAAGCGACCTGCGTCAGCGGCATGGAGAACTGCCGCGAGTACTGGATGAACGCCTGCACATCACCGATCGACAGGGCGCCGGACGCGACCCGCAGCCCGCCCACCACCGCCACCAGCACATAGTTCAGATTGCTCACGAAGAACATCAGCGGCTGCATGACCCCGCTGTTGAACTGCGCCCTGAACCCGGCCTCGTACAGCGCGTCGTTCTGCTCCCGGAACGCCTCCGCCGACTCGTCCTGCCGCCCGAAGACCTTCACCAGCGCGTGGCCGGAGTACATCTCCTCGATGTGCGCGTTCAGCTTGCCCGTGCTCTTCCACTGCTGCACGAACTGCGGCTGCGACCGCTTGCCGACCTTCGCCGCCACCACCACCGACAGCGGTACGGTCACGAGCGCGACCAGTGCCAGCAGCGGCGACATCCAGAACATCATCGCCAGCACACCCACGATGGTGAGCAGGGAGTTGATGAGCTGCCCCATGGTCTGCTGCATGGTCTGCGAGATGTTGTCGATGTCGTTCGTCGCCCGGCTGAGCACCTCGCCGCGCTTCTGCTGGTCGAAGTACTTCAGCGGCAGCCGCGACAGCTTCGCCTGCACGTCCTCGCGCATCCGGAACACGGTCCGGTTGATGACGCGGATCGACAGCCGCGTCGACACCAGCATCAGCAGCCCCGCACCCACGTACACCGCGAGCGCCATCAGCAGTACGTCGCCGACCGCCCCGAAGTCGATGCCCCGACCGGGGGTGAAGCCGACTGCGGAGAGCATGTCCGCGAGCCCGTCGTCGCCCTTCTCCCGCAGGCCCTCGACGACCTGCGCCTTGCTGCCCCCATCCTCCGTCTGGCGGCCGACGACCCCCGCGAACACCAGGTCGGTCGCCCGCCCCAGGATCATCGGCCCGATCACCGACAGCGCGACGCTCAGCACACACGCCGCGAGCATCCACCACAGCGTCACCCGCTCGGGAGCGAACTGCCGCAGCAGCCGCTTCCCCGAGCCCTTGAAGTCCATCGACCGCTCGGCCGGCGCGCCGCCGGCCATCATGCGTCCACCGGGCCCGCTCATGCCGCCTCAGCCTCCGTCAGCTGGGAGAGCACGATCTCCCGGTACGTCTCATTGCCTTCCATCAGCTCGTGATGGCGTCCCGTGCCGACCACCCGGCCCTCGTCCAGGACCACGATCCGGTCGGCGTCGCGGATCGTCGACACCCGCTGGGCGACGATCACCACCGTCGCCTCGGCCGTCTCCCGTGCCAACGCGGCCCGCAGCGCCGCGTCGGTCGTGTAGTCCAGCGCGGAGAAGGAGTCGTCGAACAGGTAGATCTCCGGCCGTCGCACCAGCGTCCGCGCGATCGCGAGCCGCTGCCGCTGGCCGCCGGACACGTTCGTGCCGCCCTGTGCGATCGGCGCGTTCAGCCCGCCGTCGAGCCGCTCCACGAACTCCCGCGCCTGCGCGACCTCCAGCGCGTGCCACATCTCCTCATCCGTCGCGTCCGGCTTCCCGTACCGCAGATTCGTCGCGACCGTCCCGGAGAAGAGATACGGCTTCTGCGGCACCAGCGAGACTGTCGTCGCCATCAGCACCGGATCGAGGGTCCGTACGTCGACCCCGTCCACCAGCACCTGTCCGTCCGTCGCGTCGAACAGCCTCGGTACGAGCCCGAGCAGTGTCGACTTCCCGCTGCCCGTAGACCCGATGATCGCCGTCGTCTCACCGGGCCGGGCCACCAGATCGATGTCCCTGATCACCGGCTCCTCGGCGCCCGGGTACCGGAACTCCGCGCCGCGCAGCTCCAGTTGCCCGTGCCGCCGCAGTTCCCGTACCGGATCCTTCGGCGGTACGACGCTCGAAGCCGTGTCCAGGACCTCCTCGATGCGCTCGGCGCACACCTCGGCGCGCGGCACCATCATGAACATGAAGGTGGCCATCATCACGGCCATGACGATCTGCATCAGGTACGCGAGGAACGCGGTCAGCGCCCCGATCTCCATGCCGCCGCTGTCGATCCGGTGCGCACCGAACCAGACCACCGCGACGCTGGAGACGTTCACGACGGTCATCACGATCGGGAACATCAGCGCCATCAGCCGACCCGCGGACAGCGACACGTCCGTCAGTGCGGTGTTCGCCCCCCGGAAGCGACCCTTCTCGTACTCGTCCCGTACGAACGCCCTGATCACACGGTTGCCGGTGATCTGCTCGCGCAGGACCTGGTTCACGGTGTCGAGCCGCTCCTGCATCGCCCGGAACAGCGGCCGCATGCGCCGCACGATCAGGCTCACGGAGATCCCGAGCACGGGGACGACGGCCAGCAGTACACCCGACAGCGGCACGTCCTGGCCGAGAGCCATCACGATGCCGCCGACGCACATGATCGGCGCCGACACCATCAGCGTGAACCCCATCAGGACGAGCATCTGGACCTGCTGCACGTCATTGGTCGTGCGCGTGATCAGTGAAGGAGCCCCGAAGTGCCCGACCTCCCGCGCGGAGAAGCTCTGCACGCGCTCGAAGACGGCCGCCCGCACGTCCCTCCCCACCGCCGAGGCGGTCCGCGCGCCGTAGTAGACGGCGCCGATGTTGCAGATCACCTGGACGACGCTGACGGCGATCATGATGCCGCCGAACTCCAGGATGTAACCGGTGTCGCCGGTGACGACACCGTTGTCAATGATGTCCGCGTTGAGGGTGGGCAGGTAGAGCGTGGCCGAGGTCTGGAACAGTTGCAGCAGTACGAGCAGGGCGATGGGTTTCTTGTGCGGGCCGAGATGGGCCCGTAGGAGTCTTATGAGCACGCGGAGTCTCTCGGTGTCGGCAAGATCGGGGGTTCGTCCCATCCTCCGACACCGGGCCCCGGCAATTCCAAAGGATTAACCCATCGCCGGGTCAATTCTTGAGAGCCGCCCCTCCGGGACCGCGCCCCGCCGGAGCCCTCACCACGCCGTCCGGCCGGCGACCGCTCCCGCGACCGCCCGCGTGGAACGTCCCTCAGCTGCCGCCGAAGGCCCCCGGGTGGATCTGGTCACGCGTCGCCCCGTACTGCTGGCGCACCGCCTGCCCCACCGCCAGCTCGTCACCCGGCTCCAGCACCTGTGCCGCCGCGCCCTGCCAGGCCGGCGGGGTGTGCGGAGCCAGCGTGCCCCGCGACACGCCGAGCGCCCACGCGGCCTGCCGGGCCGCGCCCAGCGCCGCGTACTCGGCGGGCTGCGGGACGACCACCTGCGTACCGAAGAGCGCGGGCGCCGCCGCCTGCACGGCCGGCAGCTCGGCGGCGGCCCCCAGCAGGAACACCCGCCGCACCTGCACACCCCGCGCCCGCAGCACGTCCATGGCGTCGGCCAGCGAGCACAGCATTCCCTCGAAGGCCGCCCGCGCCAGATGCTCCGGCTTCATCGACTCGCGCCGCAGCCCGCTCAACGTACCGGCGGTGTGCGGAAGTTGCGGCGTACGCTCACCCTCCAGGTACGGCAGCAGTACGAGGCCGTACGCTCCCGGCGACGACTTGAGCGCCAGCTCCGAGAGGCCCTCCAGGTCCGTCCCCAGCAGTTCGGCCGTGCCGCGCAGCGCCCGTACGGCATTGAGTGTGTGCACGACGGGCAGGTGCATCCCGGTGGCGTCGGCGAACGAGGTGATGAGCCCGCTCGAATCGGCCAGCCCCTCGTGGTGCACGGCCATCACGGAACCCGAGGCTCCCAGCGACACCACGGCGTCCCCGATGCCCACTCCCAGCCCGAAGGCGGCGGCCATCGTCTCCCCGGTCCCGGCGGAGATCAGCAGCCCTTCCGGCGTGGTCCCGGCGGCGTCCGAGGGACCGAGCACCTCGGGCAGCGCGGCCTGATGGCCCAGCGCCAGCTCGACCAGATCGGGCCGGTAGGACCCGGTCACGGCCGACCAGTAACCCGTCCCCGATGCCGCGCCCCGGTCGGTGGTCCGGCGGGCGGGGCGGCCGAGCAGCTGCCACACGAGCCAGTCGTGGGGCTGCATCAGGGCGGCGGTGTGCTGAGCCGACTCGGGTTCGTTGCGCGCGAGCCAGCGGAGCTTCGACACCGGCTGAGGGGCCTGCGGCACGGACCCGACGGCCTCCGCCCAGGCCTGGCGCCCGCCGAGCGCGTCGATCAGATCGGCGGCCGCGACCTGGGCCCGCTTGTCATTGCCGAGCAGCGCGGGACGTACGGGCGAGCCGTGGACGTCGAGCGGGATCAGGCCGTGCTGCTGCGCCGATACGCCGATGGCCTGAACGCCCTCGAGCAGCCCCCCGGCGGCGGCCTCACCCAGCGAGAGAAGCCACACCTGCGGATCGGCCTCGGTGGATTTCGCCTCCACGTGGTGCGGGGCATAGCCCTGCCGCAGTACGGCACCCGTATCCGCATCGCAGACGACGATGCGCGTAGAACCAGACGAACTGTCCAAGCCGGCGACTATCCCCATGTCGGAGATTCTGCCGCATGCCGGACGGCGCACGCGCCGGACCGGGTGCGCGGACCCGGTCCGGCAGGGTGCCCGACCCGGCCGGATGTCGCGGCCCGGTTCGGATGCCGGGCCGGCCGGGGTGCCGGACTCGGCTAGGTGTTGGTCGTGCCCCAGTCGTCCTCGCCGCTCTGACCGCGCTCGCGCAGGGAGCGCACCCGCTCGGTCACGGAGCCGGGCATGCGGTCGCCGACCTTGTCGCTGACCGTATGGAACGCCTTCCCCGCGAAGTCGCGGCCGTTGTGGGCGGCGGACTCGGTGGCGTTGCGCACGGCGGGGTTCTGGGCGACCTGGCGTGCGGACTTCTTCAACTGCTCGTAGCGCTCGCGACCGGCGCGGGTCCCGAGTACGTACCCGAGGGCCAGTCCGGCGATGAATGTGAGCCGGTAGCGCATGGCTGTCACCCTTCTCTTGCGTCGGCGGTCCCCTGGTACCCGGGGGAGTTTCGGACCACGGGGCTGTGCTGGCCGCCTACCCGTGAGCACCCGTGATCAGTCCGGGGGATACCGATTGGCGGAGCACCCCCCTGCTTGCGCTAATGTATGTGTCGCAGCGAGCACACGCCCCCCGGGACGCCATCCGGAGGGTACGTTCGGTGCAACGCAGCAATCCCCTGTAGCTCAATTGGCAGAGCAGCCGGCTGTTAACCGGCAGGTTACTGGTTCGAGTCCAGTCGGGGGAGCGCGATCCCCTGTAGCTCAATTGGCAGAGCATTCGGCTGTTAACCGGAGGGTTACTGGTTCGAGTCCAGTCGGGGGAGCGGCAAGAAAGAGGGCCCCTCAGGGGTCCTTTTTCATATCTCCTGCAACCGCGCAGGCGGCAGCGCAGTCCTCATGGTCATGCGTAGCCGACCACCCGAGGCAGGAGATCGTATGAGCGGCTATGCTGCGGCAGACGGCGCGCACAAATGTGCGCGACGCGCCGTTAGGGGCGGTAGCTCAGCCGGTTAGAGCAGCGGACTCATAATCCGTCGGCCGTGGGTTCGAGTCCCACCCGCCCCACTCAAGCTCCAGCTGAAGAAACGTTTCACCGGCGAGAGCGCGCGGCCCCCACGACTGTGGGGGCCTTTTCTGCTTCTGGAGATCGCCGCTGCGGGCGTCACGCCCGGGGTGCGAGGAAGACGAATCCCCGCGTCGGCGTGAGCCGCGGGTCACGTGAGTCGGGCCGCTGTGCGCGCTGCCACGCCGCCGCCGGCCATGCGTACGGCGGATCACTCCACTGCCGCGTGATGGTGCGCCCCTCCGGTCCGGTCGCCGCGTACGGGGCCGGTCAGCTGGGCTTGGGGCGGCGCATGGCGGGGCGAGCGTACGAACGACGGGGCCGAGGGCCGTGAGCTTGGCGATCAACTCGCTCTGGCGCCGATGCAGTCGGCCGAACGGGTCCGCGTCTTCCTTGATCGCTCCGCGGATTCGCACGCTGACGTCTTCCCGCTCCGCCAGTGCCGAGCTGTACGTGTCGATGATCCGCCGCTTTGCCGCGACGTCAGCCAGGACTCGGGCCGGGGCATGGCGGGCGATGTGGCGCCCGCGTGCGGCCACGAGCGGCCGGTGATTCCCAGGCCGCTGGCTGCACGTACGTCACTCGCATCGGAGTCGTCGAGCCCACAGGTCACCCTTCGGCTGACGGGCAGACGCCTTCTGGGCGATCTCCTGGTCCTCGTCCGGCCGAGCCCGCAGGGAGGCGATCAAGTCCTCGTTCATGCCTGGATGTTCGCACCAGCGGTGAGTGGGGAGGGCCGGCGTGCCGATCAGCCTGCCGCCCGCTGCGGAGCGGCGGCATCATGCTCGGCCCGAGGCGGGCCCGTACCGGCGTCGTCATGCGGGCGTCGGTCGCCGAGTCCTCGATGAACACCGACTCCCCGCCGAGCAGTTGCTCCAGGACCGGGCTGCCGGGCTCGATGACCGTACCGATCAGGTCGGCGGGGTCGTCGTGGGTGGCGGCGGCGACGATCTCCATGCCGCCCTCGGGGGCGGGCTGGAGTACCACGCCTGCCGAGGCGTCGGCCAGGACGCGCGCCTGCTCGGCCACCGTCATCAGCGCGTCCTCGGCGCTCTCGCCGGTCAGCAGCGCGGCGGCGCAGGCGGCGGCACCCTCGATCCAGCGCTCCTGCCTGCGAGGCGAGCACCCGCAGCAGAGCCAGGTCGTCCGCGGTGAAGTCGTCCGCTTCCCGCTCGTCGGTCAGGTAGAGACGCCGAACACCTCCGAGTGCACCCGGATCGGTACGCCGACGAAGGACTTCATGGAGGGATGCCCGGGCGGCAGGCCGGCCGAGCGAATGCCGGCCGACCTGTCCTGGACGAGCAGCGGGCGCGGCTCCCGCAGCAGGTGGCAGAATCAGGCCGGCGCGCGCGTCCGGCAGCCGCCCGACGCGCTCGATGTGCTCACGCGTCTCCTCGTCGACGGAGGGTGGCGTGCCGCTCGGGGTCGGAGCCGACGCTCATCACGGCCTCCAGCAGCATCAGCAGCCGGGGCGGCACACCCGCGCCGCGCTCCGGGTTCACGCGCCGCCCCGTACGCGCCGCGCTGCTCAGCCGCTGATCGGGTCGAGGCTCATCGGCTGGATCTTGCCCTCCAGCATCGCCCCGAGCCCCAGGACGGAACAGACGTCGGGCCGCTCCGCGATGTGCACCGGCATGCCCGTCGCGTCGCGCAGCATCTGATCGAGGCCGGGCAGCAGCGCACTGCCGCCGACCATCATGATGCCGCGGTCGGCGAGGTCGGCGACCAGGTCGGGCGGGCAGTCGCGCAGCACCTTGCCGATGCCGTCGAGCACGGCGGTGAGGGGGGTGTGGATGGCCTGGCGCACGGCAGCGGTGTCGACGTGCACGGAGCGGGCGAGGCCGGTGGCCACGTCCCGCCCGTGGATCTCGGTGGACGCGGGGCCCTCCGCCGTCAGACCGTTGCCCCTGAGCGCCAGCTGGAGGGGGCGTACGGACTGGCTCGGCAACATCAGCTCGTGCTCCTGGCGCAGATGCTGGATCACCGCGTGGTCGATGGCGTTGCCGCCGATCGGGATGCGCTCGGCGGTGACGATCGAACCGAGCGAGAGCACCGCGACCTGGGTGGCCGCCGCCCCGCACACCATGATCATGGTGGCCGACGGCTGTTCCACGGGCAGCCCGCAGCCGACGGCGGCGGCGATGAGGGTGTCGACGAGCTCGACGCGGCGCGCGCCGAGGCCGATGAGCGTTTCGACGGTCGCCCGCTGGGCGAGCGGGTCGCTGTCGTGCGGTGTACAGGCGGCGGCGCGCAGCCGCGGCTTGCGGCGGAGCTGGCGCCGGAGCTTCTCCCCGATGAGGTGGCGCAGCATGCGCTGGGCCATCTCGATGTCGACGACGGTGCCGCCGGAGACGGGGCGTACGACGCGGATGTAGTCGGGCGTACGGCCCGTCATCTGTTCGGCGAAGGCACCGACGGCGATGAGCGCGCCGGTGCGGGTGTTCACGGCGGCCACACTCGGCTCGTCGACGACGAGCCCCACACCCTTCACGAAAACCCGGGTCCTGGCGGCCCCGAGATCGACGGCGATATGGCAACGGCGCAACTGCTCAAGACTGACGGTCACGGCAGGTTCTCCCGAGAGCGCTGACGGCCCGGCGGGTGCCGGGTCCTGTTACGCATCGTGCGGGGGCCGGTGGCCGCGCGCGCGCTGAGTGAGCCGGTCGGGCGTACGAGCTGACGCCCTGCCAGGAGGCGGTACGGGCCGGTGCGGCCCATGTCATGCGCCGTCAGGAAACCCCACGCGCTGCAACAACCCCCAGGTGAACTCCGCGACGCAGGGTTTGCCGTCGGGCAGGGTCAGCGCGAGCCGCCACCGGGTGGGCGCCGTTCCCTCCATCGGGCGAGCCGGCGGGAAGGCGCGGGCCACCTCGTCGACGGTGCACGACCACGGGCGCAGGTCACAGGCCGTACGCAGCTCGGGGCCCGGGGCGCCAGGGGCGCGGACCAGCCACTCGTTCCACGCGATGCCGCCGGGCGCGGTCAGCACCTCGAAGAGCAGGCCGGGCCAGAGCGGCACCGGCCAGGTCAGGGCGTCGCACTCCAGGTCGCCGATCCTGCGGCGTACGGACGTCTCCGGCGGCCCGAGCACCGAGCGGTAGCGCGCCACCGAGCCGCGCGCCCGCGGCGAACGCAGCATGGCCTGCCAGCGGCGATTGGCCTCGCGCATCTCCGCCAGGGTCACGCCGAGCTCGCGGCGGGCGTCCTCGACGAGGTCGGGCTGGTGGTCGGCCATCCGGCGCAGCAGCACCAGCTGGAATTCGAGCGGCCCGAAGGGATGCCTGCCCTGATGCGTGCCCGTATGCATACGTCCATCCTGCCCCGCTCTGCTGACACGCCGCGGACTACACGCTTCCACACAAGATCCTCACAGATCCGGCTCCCGATGTTGACCCTGGGACGCATAGCCTGCGGGCGCCATGGACTACTGCTACTCCTGCCGCAGGCACCTCAACGGCGCGCTGGCCTGTGCCGGATGCGGAGCCCCCGTCGGTGCACTCGGCCACGCCGCCCCCGAGGCGCCCACGGAACACCACGCCCCGCGTCACGACGGCCTTCATGACGCTTACGGCGTCCACGGCGGTGCCTACGGCGACCAGGGTGCCTACGACGGCCACCGTGCCTACGACAGCCACGGTGCCTACGACGTCCAGGCCGTACAGGGTGTCCACGAGGTTCACCGTGCTCCCGAGGTCCATGACCCTCAGGAGGAGCAGCGCGGTCACCCAGGTCACGAAGAGGTGAGCCAGGACGCCGACGGCGCCGAGGACGACGAGGCCGACGAGGAAGACGGCGTGTCGTCCGGACCGGCCGGTCCCGGCCGCGCCGCACGCCGTACGAAGCGGGCCCGCACCGCACGCAGGGCGCACCGGCGCAAGGGCCGCAAGCTGGTCCTCGTCTGCATGGGCCTGGTGCTGGCCGGCAGCGCGCTGAGCCTGGCCGAGCTCGCCACGGAGTCCGCCGGCGAGGGCTGGGTGTCCGGTGCCCTGCAGGGTGACGACGAGGACGAGGGCGAAGGGGAGGGCGGCCCGGACGCGCCGACCGCGACCGATGGCGGGGGTACCGCCGGTGTCGGCGCGACCGCAGGCGCGGAGGCCGATCCGTCGGCCTCGGGCAGTAGCGCGTCCGCCTCGGCCTCCGCCTCCGACAGCAGCTCGCCGTCCGCCAAGGCATCGAAGTCCGCATCGGCGAAGGCCACGAAATCCGCCGACGCCACGGCGTCGGACCCGGCGTCGGCGCCCGGTGGCTCCCCGTCGGAGCCCGGGGGCGACGCGTCTTCCGGCCCGGCGCCCGCGCCGCCGGCCCCGGCCCCGCCGCCGGCGTCCTCGCCGGACCCGGGTCCGGCGCCGGACCCCGAGCCGACGCCGGAGCCCACGCCGACCGAGGCGTGTGACCGGTTCCTGTGGTGGTGCACCTGACCCGGTGCCGGTCAGGCCCGCTCCCGGTCCCGGGTCCGGCCTGGGGGCCTGACGATCCGGGGACGTGACGATCCAGGGACCTGACGATCCTGGGACCTCACGATCCGGGGACTTGAGGATCCACGCGTCCGAGGGCCGGGGGACCCGACGCCGGCTCCCCCCGACGTTCAGTGCCCGAGCATCCGTTTCAGCAGGTCGCGCAGTGCCGTGCGCTCGTCCTCCGAGAGCTCGCCGAGCGGCTCGCGCGCGAAGTCGAGCGATTCGCGCAGCCTCGCCGCCGTCCGCCGCCCGTCCTCTGTGACGGCGGCGAGTTTGACCCGCCGGTCGGCCGGGTCGGGCTGCCGCTCCACCAGGCCGCGTGCCTCCAGCCGGTCGACGATCCCGGTGATGTTCGACGGCTCGCACTTCAATTTCCTGGCTATCCGCCGCATGGGCATGGCCTCGATGGAGAGCAGACCCAGTACGCGCGCCTGGGCGCCGGTGAGGGAGTGCTCGGCCGCCGCCTCGTCGTACTCCTCATGGTAGCGGGAGACGACCTCGCCGATGAGTTCGACGACTTCGAGGGTCAGAGGGTCTGTGCGAGAGGCCATGCACCCCATGCTACCGATTTACTTGACAATCTTAAATATCCAGGAGCATGGTTGTTTCAGTACCTGAAGCTTTTCAAGGAGGTCGCACCCGCATGACCGCACTGCCCACGACCGGCCGCTCCTGGCACCTCGTCGCCCGCCCGCACGGCTGGCCCAAGTCCGAGGACTTCGCGCTGCGTGAAGCCCCGGTGGCCGAGCCGGGCGAGGGCCGCATTCTGGTCCGCAACCTCCACTTCTCGGTCGACCCCTACATGCGCGGCCGCATGAACGACGTGAAGTCGTACGTCCCGCCCTTCAAGCTGGACCAGCCGATGGACGGCGGCGCGGTCGGCGAGGTCATCGCCTCCGGCGACGAGCGCTTCGCCGTCGGTGACCACGTCCTGCACGGCCTCGGCTGGCGCGAGTACGCCGACGTCCCCGCCCAGCACGCCACGAAGGTCGACGCCTCGCTCGCGCCGCTCTCCGCCTACCTCGGCGTCCTGGGCATGCCGGGCCTCACCGCCTACGCGGGACTCTTCGAGGTCGCCTCCTTCAAGGAGGGCGACACTGTCTTCGTCTCCGGCGCGGCCGGCGCCGTCGGCAGCCAGGTCGGCCAGCTCGCGAAGCTCCGGGGCGCCTCGCGCGTCATCGGCTCGGCGGGCTCCGACGAGAAGGTCAAGCACCTCGTCGAGGACCTCGGCTTCGACGCCGCCTTCAACTACAAGAACGGCCCGGTCGCGGAGCAGCTGCGCGAGGCCGCGCCGGACGGCATCGACGTCTACTTCGACAATGTCGGCGGTGACCACCTCGAAGCGGCGATCGGCTCACTGAACGTGCACGGCCGCGCGACCATCTGCGGGATGATCGCGCAGTACAACAACACGGAGTCCACGCCCGGTCCGCGCAACATGGCGCTGATCATCGGCAAGCGGCTGCGGCTCCAGGGTGTGCTGGTCGGCGACCACGCCGCGCTCCAGCCGCAGTTCGTCCAGGACGTCTCCGGCTGGATCCGCTCCGGCGAGCTCAAGTACAGCGAAACGGTCGTCGAGGGCATCGAGAACGGCTACGACGCGTTCGTCGGTCTGCTCCGCGGCGAGAACACCGGCAAGATGATCGTTTCGCTCACCCGATAGGCTCGCCACCAGCCGTCGCGGTCGTGGGCGCGAGTCGCGGCGAACAACGCAGGAGGAATACCTCAGCATGACCATTCTCGACATAGACGTGAAGTACACCGCTGTCGCCACCGCCGAGAACGGCCGTGACGGCCGTGTGACGTCGGACGACGGAAAGCTCGACGTCGTCGTCAACCCGCCGAAGGAGATGGGTGGCAGCGGCGCCGGCACCAACCCGGAGCAGCTCTTCGCCGCTGGTTACAGCGCCTGCTTCCAGGGTGCGCTCGGCGTGGTCGCGCGCAAGGAGAACGCGGACATCTCCGGCTCGACCGTGACCGCGAAGGTCGGCATCGGCTCGAACGGGAACGGTGGCTTCGGTCTCGAGGTCGCGCTCACCGCGCACATCCCGAACGTGGACGAGGCGACCGCCCGGGATCTGCTGGAGAAGGCGCACCAGGTGTGCCCCTACTCGAACGCGACCCGCGGCAACATCAAGGTCGAGCTGGCTGTCGCCTGATCCGGGCGCGTCACGTCGTGTGACCTGAAAGGCCGCACCCCGGACACGGGGTTGCGGCCTTTCGTCATGGTCGCGCGGAGCCCCTCCCCGGCAGGGCGTGTCTCCTTACGACAGGCCCCGCCGAGGGTTTCTCCGGGCTCAGCCCGCCGAGTGGATCAGCGCCCGTCCGACCTGCGCGAAAGCGCCCTTCGGGTGCGCGCGGAACAGCGGCTCCGTACCGAACAGCACGACGCCCGCGCCCTTCGCCGACGTACCGCTCACCACAGCCGCCTCTCCGGCCGCGTCCAGCGGACCGCCGCTGCCGCCCTCCGCAGGGCGCCAGTGGCCGGACACGAGCGGGTTCCCCGCGCCGTACGACTGGTCGACGCGCACGCCCGGGCCGAGGTCGGTGAACCACATCGGTGAGTAGACGAAGGTGTGCGAGGGCGCGCCGCCGGACACGGCGCCGCCCGCGTTGACGACCCGGACGACGCCGTTGGCGTCCCCGTTGCCCTCGACCGGCTTCGCCGCCAGCAGGCCCGCTTCGGAGTTGAACGCCGCTCCCGCCGCGCCCCGCCCGACCACGCCACGGCCACCGGTCAGGAACGCGTCGAGTGCGCCGCGCGCCGCCGCGTCGAGCTTCCCGTACTCCATCCCGGACGACACGAACAGCACGTCCGCCCTCGCCCAGTCGAAGCCCGCGTTCAGCGCCGCCGTCGAGATGGGCAGCACCTCGAAGCCCATCTCCCGCAGCGCGAACAGCTCGCCCGGTGTGACCGCCGCCGCGACCCGTGTGCGGTGCAGCGCGGCCACACCCTTGGCTTTGGTGGCGTGGAAGGCGACGCCGTACCGGCCGGCGAGCGCGGCGGCCTTCTTGCGCGCCGAGGCGGGCACGAGCGCGCTGCCGTCGGCCGTACGCCGCACCTGAACGCCGTCCGCGAGCAGGGAGTTCAGCGCGGCCAGCTCCTTCGGGTCGTCGAGCCGCAGCCGAAGCGCGCCGCGCGGAGCGACGTAGCCCGTCGGTGACGCGGCCCGGACCGTACGCCCCGGAACGTCCACGCCACCCGGAGCGGTGCGCACCTTCTCCACGCTCGCGCCCCACAGCAGGCCCAGGCTCCAGCCCGAGATGTCGTACATCGTCGAGACGTCCGCGCTGATGTCCCGGCCCTCGTGCAGGATCACATTGGCCAGGCCGCGCTTGGGCTGGCGCATGTCGACGACGTACGACCCCGCCTCGTACGACCGTCCGCCGAGCCGGAAGTCCCGGCGCGCGCGCTCCACGCGCACGTCGTTGGCGACAAGGTGGTCGACCAGCCGGGCCGCGGCCGTCGCGGAGCGCTGGGTCCGGCCCGCCGGGACGACGTACGCCCGGGGGAAGTCCGTCGTGTAGACGTCCTCGGGGCCGATGCCGGGCACGCCCGGCACGGTCTCCTCCGACACCGGCACCTGCGCGGCGCCCGCCGCGCCGCGCCGGAACGTCTCGATCTGGTCGGCGACGACCGAGGACCGCTTCTCGGCCGTGTAGTCGAGCGTCGCGCGCATCGCCGCGCCCGCGATGTCCGTATTGATGGCGGCCCTGCGGCGCAGCTCGGCGGTCGGAAGGGTGTCGTACGCGCGGTTGTTGACCTGCATCGGGAACTCGATGGTGTGCGCCGCGACCGCGCCCTGGAACGGCATGTACTGCGGGGTGAAGATCGGCGGCCAGTCGTCCCAGCCCTCCTGCTGGTCGCGGAAGGGGATGACGGCGGGCTCCACGCCGTCCTTCGCCGCCGTGTAGCCGAGGCCGTTGACGGCCCGCTCCATGCCGAGCGCGTTGGCGTAGGAGTTCTTGAGGAAGAGGTCGTACTCGTAGTTCTCGCCGTGCGGCGGGGTCGTCGGCTCGATGAGCGTGCCGTTGACGTACCCGTGCAGGTCGATCATGACGGCCGGCTGCTTGTCGATGGCGATCCGCCGGATCGCGCGCGCCTCGGGCTGGGTGGCGGTGATGAAGTCGCGGTTGAGGTCGAAGCCGTTGGCGTTGGCGCGGGTGCCGGCGATCCGCCCGTCGGGATTGGCCGTGACATTGAAGTGGATACGGGTCTTCGCCAGCAGACCGGCGGTCGCGCGGTCCTTCGCCTTCGCCAGTTCCCCGATGAGCTCCAGGGCGGCGTCCGTGCCCTCCCACTCGTTGCCGTGGATGTTGTTGTTGATGAAGACGGGCGCCTTGTAGGAGGTTTTGATACGCCGGTCCTTCGCGGCGGTCCCCGGCGCGTTCTCGATCAGCTCCCGCATCCGCTCCTGCTCGCGCGCCTCACGGTCGCTCTCCGGCGCGGTCACGGTCACCAGGTACAGCTGATGCCCGCCGGCCGACCGCCCTGCGACCTCGACGCTGACCCGGTCGCCGAGCTTCTGGAACTCGTTGAGCTTCGGAGCGATGGAGTGGTACGGCGTCAGCCCCAGCTTGATGGACTTGTCGGTGGGATCCGGCGCGGGCGGGGTGAGGTGCGTACGGCGCGGATAGCCGCCGCCCTTTCGCAGCCCGGACGACCCCTCGCCCGCCTCGAGCGCCTTCGCGGCGGCGCCCGCCGGGGTGCGCGCCGCCTGCCCCTGCCCGGCGGCGCGCTCCCGGTGAGCACCGTCCCCGTCGGCGCCGGGAGGGCCCGGCTGGGCGGTCGCGGCGACGGGGGAGAGCAGGAGTGTGCTCGTCATGACGGCCGTGGTGATCAGGAGGGGTCTCGGTATGCCTGTGCCCATGCGTGTCTCCGGGTGCGTCGGAAGCGATCAGAGAAGATCGGTAAGCAGGGTCTACCTGCTGAATCCCGCAGCGACAAGAGGGCGTTGAGCGCCGACCCCCACCGGCGCAGTGGCGTGGGGGTGGCGCGCGGAAAAGCCTCCGGATCGTCCAGTGAGCGCCTGCCGTGGGTCGCCCCGGGGGTGACGGGACTGCCCGCGCCTTGTACCGTCCACCCGTGCCGACCTCACCTCTCCCCGTACACCTGACGCGTCTGCGAGACGATCACGCCCCGGCCCTTCTCGCCTTCGAGCGTGAGAACCGTGCCTATTTCGCGCGGTCCGTGCCCGACCGAGGCGACGACTATTTCACCGGCTTCGCGTCCCGGCACGCCGCCCTCCTCGCCGAGCAGGACGCCGGCGTATGCCACTTCCATGTCCTCCTGGACGACGACGGCGCCGTACTCGGACGCGTCAACCTGGTCGACGTCACGGACGGGAGCGCCGATCTCGGCTACCGGATCGCCGAACGCGCCGCCGGCCGCGGCCTGGCCGTCGCCGCCGTGCGGGAGATCCGGAAACGCGCCGCGACCGACTACGGCCTCACCGTTCTCACCGCGGCCACCACGCTCGACAACCCCGCCTCGCGCGCCGTCCTGGCCCGCTCCGGCTTCGTCCCGGCCGGTGACATCGAGCTGGACGGCCGACCGGGTACGCGGTACGAGCTCCGCCTCGGCCAGTGGATAGGCTGACCGCATGCGTGATCTCGGGGTGGGTTTCGGTTACTTGATGAAAGGCCAGCGCTGGGTCGGCCGGCACGGCAAGTCCTACGGTTTCGGACTGCTTCCCGGCCTGGTGACCTTCGTGCTGTACGTCGGTGCCCTCGTAGGGCTCGTCTACGGCGCCGACGACTTCACGGCGTGGGCCACGCCGTTCGCCGACGACTGGGGCTCGCCCTGGCTCGGCCTCTTCCGGGGCGCGCTGACCGCCCTGCTCTTCGCCCTGGCGCTGTTCCTCGCGGTGATCACCTTCACCGCCGTGACCCTGCTCGTCGGCCAGCCCTTCTACGAGGAGCTCTCCGAGCGGGTCGACCGCTCGGTGTCCCCCGACGGGACCGCCCCCGAGTCCGGCCTCCCGCTGCTCCGCGAGCTGTGGATCTCCGCCCGCGACAGCGTGCGCGTCCTGGCCCGGGTGGTGCTGTACGGCGTCCTGCTCTTCGCCTGCGGTTTCATCCCCGTCATCGGCCAGACCGTCGTCCCCGTGATCGGATTCTGCGTCTCCGGGTTCTTCCTCGCGCACGAGCTGACGGCAGTGGCGCTCCAACGGCGCGGCGTAGAGCTGAAGCAGCGCCTCACCCTGCTGCGCGGGCGCCGCCTGCTCACGCTGGGTTTCGGAGTCCCGCTCACCCTTTCGTTCCTCGTGCCGCTGGTCGCCGTCTTCCTGATGCCGGGCGCGGTGGCCGGCGCGACGCTGATGGCGCGTGACCTGCTGGAGGAGCCGTCGGCGGACGCGGACCACGTGGTCGGCGACGTGGCGGCCATGCCGCCCGCTACGGCATAGGCACGTCGGCCAGGACGAGGCCCGCCTCGTCCGCCGCGGCCTCGCCCAGCGCCGTACCGCCGGGGCCCCACACCGCGCTCAGCCCGCAGCCGTCGTACGGTCCCGCCCGTCCCACGTGGTTGGCGAGGACGACGTACAGCCCGTGGTCCTTCGCTCGCGCGGGGTAGAGGGCGGCGCGCTGCCGCTCGCCGTTTCCCTTCCCGTACAGCGAACTCGCCAGGTAGATCAGGCACTTGTCGGAGGCGGCCCGTTCCGCGAGCTCCGGGGAGTGGCTGTCGAAGCATGTGGCCAGCGCGAACCGCACACCGTCCAGCTCGAACCGCCCGTCGCCCGTGCCCGGTACGAAGACCTCGCGCTCGCTCTCGTACAGATGCTGCTTGTCGTAGCGGGTGAGCAGCGTCCCGTCCGGGCCGAAGACGAAGGACGCGATGGCGGGGCGGCCGCCGCCGTCCGTGGCGGGCGCCGGGCAGTTGACGACGGCCGCCGTGGCCGTCTCGCGGCAGGCCGTACGGACCGGTTCCAGGCGCGGGTCGCCGGGCGTGACCAGCAGCGACGGGTCCTGCGTGATCAGCTCCGGTTCGTACCCCGTCAGGGCGAGTTCGGCGAAGACGGTGACGCGGGCTCCGCGTCCGGCTGCCTCCCGGATGTACGCCGCCGTCCGGCGCGCGTTCGCGCCGACGGCACCGGGCTCGGACGTGAACTGCGCCGCTGCGACCAACATGCGGACCATTATCCGCATACGCCTTGATCGGCCGACGCGCGGCGGCAAGCATCGCCCTATGACAGAAGTAATAGCCGTAGCCGTCATCACCCTCCTCGCGGTCATCAGCCCGGGCGCCGACTTCGCGATGGTCGTCCGCAGCAGCTGCCTCTACGGGCGTACGACCGGCCTGTTCGCCGCCACCGGAGTCGCCGCGGGTGTCCTCGTCCACGTGACGTACACGATGCTCGGCGTCGGGCTGCTGATCGCCTCGTCGACCGAGCTGTTCACCGCGATCAAGCTGGCGGGGGCGGCGTACCTCGTCTACATCGGCGTACGGACCTTCATCGCCCGTTCCGACCTCACCGTCGACCTGGAATCGAAGCCGGAACTGGGGCCGCTCGGCGCGCTGCGCTCCGGCTTCCTCACCAACGTCCTCAACCCGAAGACGACGCTCTTCGTCGTGTCGACCTTCACCCAGGTCGTCGGCCCCGAGACCCCGCTGTGGCAGCAGGCGGGTTACGGCCTGTTCATGTCGGCCGCGCACTTCGGCTGGTTCGGCGCGGTCGCGCTCTTCTTCTCCGACTCCCGGCTGCGCGCGGTCATGCTGCGCCGCCAGAAGGCCCTCAACCGCGCGATCGGGTCGGTACTGGTCGGCCTCGGCGTCACGCTGGGCTTCGCGCGCTGAGCCGCGGCCCCTTCGCAGGCCCGTGCGGGGAGCGCCGGCGAGGAGGCCGCTGTCCGGAGCCCTCGCCCCGCCGGCGCGGCGGACTCCCACTGCCCGCCGTACGTCCCCCTAGCGCGCGCCCGCGGCCACGGTGACGATCGCCCGTACCTGCGCGACGATGTCCAGCCGGTTGCGTACGAACTCCGGATCGGTCACCTCGGCCGTGTTGCCCGCACCGAACTGCAGCACTGGCGTGTGCACATGCCCGCCGGGCAGCTCGCCCAGCCCCAGGCGGTCGCGCAGCAGGGTCGCGCGGTACGCGATCTCGTTCGACAGGTAGTCGCCGCCCCCGCCGGCGCGGGCGGTCGAGCCCGCCGTCGGGCCGTCCGGCCGGACCACGGGGGCGGCCCCGCCCGCCGGAATCTCGGTCACCGACGTGTTGTCGTACACCGGGAAGCGGCCGGTGGCGGCGGCCACGATGTCCTGGTACGGAAGCGTGGTCGTGGTCCACTGCGGCTGCGAGGCGGGGTCACTCACGGGCACGGTCTCCTGGCGCGAGACGTTGTCGTTGTCCCCGAAGCCGCCGCGCCAGGCCCCGTTGTAGCGCTCGACGTCGATCCGCCCGACCCTGCCCTGGCTCACGGTGGTGAAGAGGTCGAGGTGCGGCAGATGGGGGCGCAGGGTGCGCTCGACCGCGCCGTCGGCGAAGTCCTGCCACCGGACGGGGAAGACGGCCGTCTCGATCCGTGCGGGGCCGTCGGCGGTCCGTACGACCGTGCCGTCCAGCGCTAGCGCCGTCGCGCCCGACGGGTTGCTGATCCGGATGTCCCGGTCCAGCGTGAACGGGTCGAAGCCGGTGACGAGCAACCGCTTGACGCCCTTGCCCGCCGCCCCCGTTGCCGCCGCCCTCCTCGCCGGGAAGCGGATCGAGTCCTGGCCGCGCGAGGACCGCTCCAGCCGGTCCAGCAGTTTCGCCCGCGCCGCGTCCGGCAGCCCGAACGACGCCTGCCACTGCCGCAGTTCGCGGGTCAAGCCCAGCCGCGCCCAGTACAGCGGCCGGTCGTCGTCCCGGCTCAGGTCCCCGCCCGCCGGACCCCGCCCCTGCACCCGGTCGACGGCCCGCTGCCACAGGCGCGATCCGTGCCGTACGACGGCCCGCTCGGCAGCGGCGTACGACCCGGCCTCGCGCAGCGCCCGGCCGAAGTCGGGCGCCACCGGGTCGAATCCGCTGCGCCGCAGGATCTCCTGCGGTACGGCCCGCTCCAGCCGCTGCTCCTCGACGGTCGCCGGAGCCACCGCCTGCGGCTGCGCCGCCACAGCGGGCAGCGCCCCGAGAAGTGGCGTCAGGGTCAGCAGTGCGATGCCAAGTGCGGTGCGCCGGGGGCGTGTCGGACGTGTCGGACGTGCGGGGCGTATCGGGGACACGGTGATCCTTCCGTCGGGTGGCGGCAGTATCCCGGTACGCCTGTGACTCGCGCTACGGGGCGGGGGAGCGTCGCAGCAGGGAGAGGAAGTCACGGAAGGCGGCCGGCATGTCCACCGACTGCGGGTCGAGCAGCCACTGGTACTGGAGCCCGTCCATGACCGCCACCAGCAGCGGCGCCGCTTCTTCGGGCGTGAGCCCGCCGGGCAGCGCGTCGCCGTACTCGGCGCGCAGGGCGGCCGCCATGCCGCCGCGGACCTGGACATAGCGGTGGGTGAAGAACTCCCGCGCCGGGTGGTCCTCGGTGACGCTCTCGCCCAGCAGCGCGGAGAACGTCTGCACAACACCGGGGCGCATGGCGTTGTACTCCACGAGCGAGTCGAGCAGGTCCAGCCGCCAGGCACCGGCGCTGCGCCCGGAGCCGCCCGTGTCCCACTGGTCGCGCTCCTCGAGTACGGCGACGAGCAGGTGCTCCTTGGTGGGGAAGTAGTGGAGCAGCCCCTGCTGGGTGAGGCCGACGCGCTCGGCGACCGCACCCAGCGAGGCCCCCCGGTAGCCGCGTTCGGCGATCACTTCGAGGGCCGCGCGAAGAATCTCCGCCCGCCGCTCCTCGCTCCTGGCCCTGGCCATCGTGCTGGTTCCTTCCCCTCGACCTTGCTGGCAGGACGGTACGCCATGCCGTAAATCACGAAAGAATAACGAACCCTACCGTTCTACAGGTAATCGAGTGACGATGGGCGGACGAGAGACACAGCAGGACTTCAAAGAGGAGGTACGGCCGTGGCAGCAGAATCCACCCCCCAGGGCATCGACGGCACCAACGACACCACTGGCACCGACGCCGCCGACCGGGCGCGCGAAGCAGCCGTCGAAGCGGCCCTCGGCAAGCTCGGCCTCGAAGCCAAGGCGAAGCTGCTCGGCGGCCAGGACATGTGGTCGCTGCCCGCGCTCCCCGAGATCGGACTGAAGTCCCTGGTCATGTCCGACGGCCCGGTCGGCGTGCGCGGAGTCCGCTGGAGTGCCGACGACCCGTCGATCGCGCTGCCGTCGCCGACCGCGCTCGCCGCGACCTGGGACCCGGAACTCGCCCGCCGCGCCGGCCGCCTCCTCGCCCAGGAAGCCCGCCGCAAGGACGTGCACGTCCTCCTCGCCCCGACGGTCAACCTGCACCGCTCGCCGCTCGGCGGCCGGCACTTCGAGTGCTACTCCGAGGACCCGTACCTCACCGGTGAGATCGGCTCCGGTTATGTGAACGGCGTCCAGGACGGCGGTGTCGGCACCACCGTCAAGCACTTCGTCGCCAACGACGCCGAGACCGACCGCTTCACCGTCGACAACGTCATCGCGCCGCGCCCCCTGCGCGAGCTGTACCTGGCGCCCTTCGAAGCCATCGTCAAGAACGCCCACCCCTGGGGCATCATGGCCGCGTACAACCAGGTCAACGGCGTGACCATGACCGAGCACCGCTACCTCCAGAACGAGGTGCTGCGCGGCGAGTGGGGCTTCGACGGCTGCATCGTCTCCGACTGGATGGCCGCCCGCTCCACCACCGGCGACATCGAAGGCGGCCTCGACGTCGCCATGCCGGGCCCCGCCACGGTCTACGGCGACGCGCTGGCCGGCGCGGTCAGGTCGGGCGAGGTCGACGAGTCCGTCGTCGACGACGCCGTACGCAACGTCCTGCGGCTCGCCGCCCGCGCCGGGATCCTGGAGGGCGCCCCGCCCGTCGTCACCGCACTGCCGGAAGCGGTCGACGGCCAGGCGCTGGCCCGCGAGGTGGCGCGCCGCGCTTTCGTGCTTCTGCGCAACGAGAACCGCGTCCTGCCGCTGGACCCCACGAAGCTCCGCAAGCTCGCCCTCATCGGCGCGGCAGCCCGCGACGCGCGCGTCCTCGGCGGCGGCTCCGCCACCGTCTTCCCCGAGCGCGTCGTCGCCCCTCTCGACGGACTCGCCGCCGCACTGCCGGACTCCGTGCTGACGTACGCCGTCGGCGCCGACCCCAGCGAGGAACTCAGCCCTGCCGACAAGGGATTCACCCTCCACGCCCTCTGCCGCGACGCGGCGGGCGACATCATCGGTACGCGCTCGCTCCCCGGCGGGCAGGTTCAGTGGATCGGCAACGACCTGCCCGACGGCGTCACGCACCGGACGCTCCACAGCGTCGAGGTCAAGGGCACCTTCACCCCCCGCGAGAGCGGCGAGCACGCCTTCGGCACGCGCGGCCTGGGCGTCTTCACGCTGACCGTCGCCGGCGAGGTCCTCTACGACGGCGTCCAGCCGATGTCCGACGCCTCAGACCCCTTCGAGGCCTTCTTCGGCGCACCGGCCGAGCGCGGGCGGGTCCGCCTCACCGCGGGCGAGCCGGTGGAGGTCTCGCTCGCCCACCCCGTCGACGCGCGGGACGACGCCCCGCTCCCGGCGGTCATGTTCTCGTTCCTGCACGGGGCGCCACGGCGTGACGCCGACGAGCTGATCGCCGAGGCCGTCGATGCGGCGCGGGAGGCCGGCACGGCGGTCGTCGTGGTCGCCACGACCGAACAGGTCGAGTCGGAGGGCTTCGACCGTACGGACATGCGCCTCCCGGGCCGTCAGGACGACCTGGTCCGCGCGGTGGCCGCCGCCAACCCGAACACCGTCGTGATCGTCAACTCCGGTTCCCCGGTGGAGATGCCGTGGCGCGAGGACGTGGCCGCGGTGCTGCTCGGCTGGTTCCCGGGCCAGGAGGGCGGTGCTGCGCTCGCCGACGTGCTGCTCGGCGCGGAGGAGCCGGGAGGGCGGCTGCCGACCACCTGGCCGGTGGCCCTCACCGACGTGCCGGTGTCGGAGGTCGTGCCGACGGACGGCGAACTGCGCTACGACGAGGGGCTGTTCGTCGGCTACCGCGCCTGGGACAGGGCGGGCGTCGCACCGGCGTACGCCTTCGGTCACGGCCTGGGCTACACGACCTGGGAGTACGAGTCCCTGGAGGTGACCCGGTCGACGGCCAAGGTCCGCGTACGCAACACGGGTTCACGCACCGGCCGTGAGATCGTCCAGGTCTATCTGGCCCCGCAGGCGGACCCGGTCGAGCGGCCGGCGCGGTGGCTGGCGGGGTTCGGCAGCGTCGTGGCGGGGCCGGGGGAGTGCGCGGAGGCCGAGATCGCGCTGCCGGGGCGTGCGTTCGAGATCTGGGACGAGAAGGCGGGTGAGTGGTCGTTCGTCCCGGGCGAGTACGAGGTCCGCACGGGCCGCTCTCTCACGGACACCCGCCTGACGGCAACCTTGGACCTCCAGGGCTGAGCTCCTGCTGGGGCTCCGCCCCCAGACCCCGGTCCTCGAACGCCGGAGGGGCTGGACGGTGCCGCGACTGTCCGGTCCCTCCGGCATTCGAGGACATGCCAGCATCCGCCGGGGCCGCCGTCACCCCGCCCCCTACCCCCGCACCCCGAACCCGTACACCGTCACCGACTCGAACGCCTCGCCCGGCCGCAGTACCACCGGCGGGAACTCCGGCCGGTTCGGCGAATCGGGAAAGTGCTGGGTCTCCAGGGCGACCCCGTCGAACCCGTCCGGCGTGTACACCTGCACCCCCGGCTCCGTCGTCGCGACCGTCACCACCCGCCCCGACCCGGGGTCGTACAGCTCGCCCACGACCTCGGCGCCGCCCGTAACACCCTTGTCCAGCACGAAGTTGTGGTCGTACCCGCCGCCCAGCACCCGCGCCTCGCGGAAGTCGAACCGCGACCCGGCCACCGGCCTGATCTCCCCGGTCGGTATCCCGCCACCGTCCACCGGCGTCACCGCGCCCGCCGCGAGTCGCAGCTCGTTCGGGCGGCCACCCCCGAGACTCCAGTACGTGTGGTTCGTCAGGTTCACCACGGTCGGCGCGTCCGTCACCGCCCGGTAGGCGATCCGCAACGCCCCGCCCTCCTCCAGCGTGTACGTCGCCGAGACCTCGACGCGCCCGGGAAAGCCCTCCTCGCCGTCGGGGCTGACCCGCGAGAGCCGCACGCCGTACGGGACCGGCTCCGCGTCCCACACCCGCTTGTCGAAGCCGCGCCCGCCGCCGTGCAGATGGTGCGCGCCGCCGTTGCGCGCCAGCGCGTATGTGCGGCCGTCCAGCTGGAAGGCCCCGCCCGCGATCCGGTTCGCGTACCGCCCGACCAGCGCCCCGAAGTACGGCCCCGGGCAGTCCAGGTACCCGGCGAGGCTGTCGAACCCGACCGCGACACCGTCCGTACGCCCGTCCCGGTCCGGCACCTCCACCGACTGGACGATCCCGCCGTACGTCAGCACGCGCACCACCACCCCGTCCCGTTCCAGGACCCAGCGATGCACGGGTGTGCCGTCGTCGAGCGTGCCGAAAGGTTCCGAGGGTTCCGCGTTCATGAGCGGAAACCCTATGCGACTACGCCGGCGGCTCGGCGGCCGTGATGTTGCGGTACGCGATCTCCGCCAGCCGCTGCTGCCCGTTCCTGCTCGGGTGGAACCAGTCCCACTGGCTCAACTGGTCGCCGGAGAAGCGGAACTCGAAGACCGCTCCGCCGTCGTACCGGCAGCGCGCGTCCTTCCCGCACACGTCCTTCAGCACCTCGTTGTACGCGACGACCCGCTCCTGCACCGCGTCCCGCCGCGCCACCGCCGCCGCGTCCATCGCGTCAGGCGAGCCCAGCATCGACTGGCAGATCCCGAGCTTCCAGATCTGCTTGCCCATCGCGTTCCCGCGCCCCTCGGACCAGAGCCGCTTGAGGTCCGGCACGCTCGACACGTAGAGCTGCGACGTGGGCAGCTCGCTGCGGAACCTCTTCACCGATGTCTCGAAGTACGTCCGGAAATCAGCCACCGATGTCATGTGCGACACGTCGTCGCGGCAGGCGTCGTTCGCCCCCACCATGACGGTCACCAGCTCCGGCTTGTCCGCGACCGCGCGCGTCATCTGCTCCGGCAGCTCGGCGATCCGGGCCCCCGACTTGGCATGGTTCCAGGTGCGCCCGGCCGCGCCCGCCGCGCCGAGCAGCCGCCACGCCACGCTCCGCACCGTGGCGTCCGTGCCCGTCGCCCACGACACCTCGGGGCAGTCCGCGAGTACCGTGCACGCGTCGAAACCGCGCGTGATGGAGTCCCCGACAGCGGCGATGGACGCCGGGCTGCGGTCCCAGTCGGGCGTGGGCCTCGGGGAGGGCCGACGGGCGGCCGGCGAACCGCCCGGGTCCGTGTCGTCCCCCGTGTCACACCCGGCGACCGCGCCCAGCATGACGAGCAGCGCCGCCGTCGCGGTGGCGACGGCGGCCCGTGAGCGGTGCGCGCGGCGGCGTACCCGCATCCCCTGATCCCCTCCGTGGCGTCGTACTGGCGTCCTGGCGAGTGAAAGCTTCGTGTCCACGGCCCCCCGGACCGACAGTACGTCACCCGCCGGACGCCGCCGCACGGTAGTTTTTCCCCGTCGAACCAGCAGCCCTTCGCCCATCCGGGGCTCCGGTAAATTACATCACGTCACATACTGTCCCTTTTCAGGAGATTAACTCCCGATGCTGTTTACTGTTGACAACCTCGGGAGCCGACCGGGAAGAGGCGGTACGGGCGCGAGGCCGCTGGGGAAGGCGAACCTCGTCCCACACTGGAGGTCCCGGTGACGACACGTGGAGTTCTGTACGTTCACTCCGCACCGCGCGCGCTGTGCCCGCACGTCGAATGGGCAGTAGCGGGCGTACTCGGTGTGCGGGTCAACCTCGACTGGATCAGACAGCCGGCCTCGCCCGGCACCTGGAGAGCCGAGTTCTCCTGGCAGGCCCAGCCGGGCACCGCCTCCAAACTGGCCTCCGCCCTGCGCGGCTGGCATCTGCTGCGCTTCGAAGTGACGGCCGAACCCTGTCCCACGGCCGAGGGCGAGCGCTACAGCTCCACACCCGGCCTCGGCATCTTCCACGCCGTCACCGGAATGCACGGCGACATCCTCATCCCCGAGGACCGGCTGCGCGCCGCTCTCGCCCGCTCGGTGGGCGGCGAGACCGACCTGGAGGCCGAGGTCGCCAAGCTCCTCGGCAAGCCGTGGGACGACGAACTCGAACCCTTCAGATACGCCGGCGAGGGCGCCCCCGTGCGCTGGCTGCACCAAGTGGTCTGACCCTCCCGACCGCGCCCGCTCGCCGCCCCGATACATTCCGCCCCACAGTGCACCACGCGGTGCACCACGTGTGAGGGGTCGGTTGTGCGTATACGACCGGCGGCCAAAGTGGCCGCCGTTGTGTTGTCCTCGGTCGTGCTGTGCTGGGCCGTTGTCTTCCATGCCCTGGGCTGGACCGCGCTGGTCCGGGAGAGCGGGGGTTCGTGCGGCGGCGACGAGTGCCCGGACGGCCTGCCCGCCGTACTCGTCCTGGCCTTCGTGTTCTCCCTCTTCGGTCTGGCGCTCACCGGCAAGGCGCTGGGGGCGGCGGCGCTGCGCCGGTGGGCCGCTGTCGCCGCCGTGGTCACCGGAATGCTGGCCGGCCTGCTGCCCGGCATGTTCGGATATCAGTGGCTTCGTGGTGAGCAGATGCGCGTCGAATCGCCGGTGAAGGCCGCCGAACGGCTGGACATCGCCTGGCAGGCCCCGTCGGCCAGTGCCGCCGCCGCCAAGGGACTGCGCGGCTGGGCCGTGGGCGACACCGTGGTCCGGGTCCGTACCGACGGCCTCGCCGCCCACGCCGTACGCGACGGCAAGGAGCGGTGGAACGTCACGGCGCCGGTCCGCGAGTCCGTGTGCGCCCAGAGCGCGCATCCGTCCAAGGGCATCGGCCTGGTCGCCTACGGGCGCCACAACAAGCCCTGCACGACCCTCGCGGCCGTCCGGCTCGACGACGGCGCGACCTTGTGGAAGCAGACGCTCAAGGGCGAAGGCGTCGGCGCAGGCATCGCGCTGGGCGGCGCCACCGCCGTCACCGCTGAGGACGCGGCGGTACGCGGCCGATCGGCCGAGACCGGCGCCGAACGGTGGAAGCGGCCGGTGCCGGAGCGCTGCAAGACACTCGCGGTGCGTGCGAGCGCCTCCCGCACCGTGGTCGTCGAGGAGTGCCCGCCGGCCAAGGACGACGGCGTTGTCACCGCGCGGCTCCTCGCGCTGGACACCCGGACCGGAAAGGAGCAGTGGGTCACGAAGCTGCCGGTGGAGAGCGCGAGCACCGCGTATGTGTACTCCGTCGAGCCGGCCGTGATCGGCTTCCAGGAGACCGACGAACAGGGTGTCCGCGCGGTCCTCGCCTTCGACGAGCGGGGCGCCGTGCGCGGGGCCGTGCCGTTCTCCGGCCGTTCGGGCGATCTCGACGTCCGACGGTCCGACAGCGACCTGAAGGCGGAGGGCCCCTTCGTGGCGGGCGACACGCTGGTCGCCGCGGTGCAGAAGCCGGGCGACGATGTGCCGCAGTACGTCGCCGGATTCTCCATCGCGGACGGCAGGGAGCTGTGGCGCAGCGGCGAACTCGGCCCCATCGGCGCCCTCACCCTCCAGGACGGCCGGGTGGCGGTGCTGACCTCCGGATGGCCCCGCTCGGACGTCGTCGTGCTCGACCCCGCCAAGGACGGAGCGGTGGCGAAGAAGACGACGCTGGGCAAGGAGGCGCCGGTCTCGATCGACGCCGAAATGCTCGCCGTCCGTGACGGCTATGTGGTCGTCAACCGGTACACCGACGGAGAACCGCCCCTCTTCGCCGTGCGCTGAGCTCGCGTCAGGGACGACGAAGGCCCTGCCGGGAAGCTCGGAGCTTCCCGGCAGGGCCTTTCGGCTGGGTGCGGTCGTGGATCAGACCGAGCGGAAGGCAAGCACCACGTTGTGGCCGCCGAAGCCGAACGAGTTGTTGATCGCGGCGATCGTGCCCTCGGGCAGCGCCCTCGGCTCGGCGCGCACGATGTCGGCGTCGACATCGGCGTCCAGGTCGTCGACGTTGATGGTCGGCGGAGCCGTCCGGTGGTGCAGCGCGAGCACGGTCGCGACGGTCTCGATGCCACCGGCGCCGCCCAGCAGGTGCCCGGTCATCGACTTCGTGGCGGAGACCGCCACGTGGTCGAGGTCGTCACCGAGAACCCGGCGCAGGGCCTTGATCTCCGCGATGTCGCCCTGCGGCGTCGAGGTGGCGTGCGCGTTGAGGTGCACGATCTCGGCCGGCTTGAGACCGGTGTCGTCGAGCAGGTTCTGCATGGCGGTGGCGATGCCCCGGCCGCTCGGCTCGGGCTGCGCGATGTGGTGCGCGTCGGCGGACAGACCCTGGCCGACGACCTCGCAGTACACCCGCGCACCGCGCGCGGCCGCGTGCTCGGCCGACTCCAGGATGACGACGCCCGCGCCCTCGCCGAGGACGAAGCCGTCGCGGCCCGTGTCGTACGGGCGCGAGGCCTTCTCGGGCTCGTCGTTGCTCTTGGACATCGCCATCATGTTGGCGAAGGCCGCGATCGGCAGCGGGTGGATCGCCGCCTCCGTACCGCCGGCGACGACCACGTCGGCGCGGCCGGTGCGGATCATCTCGACGGCGTAACCGATGGCTTCGGCGCCGGAGGCGCACGCGGAGACCGGAGTGTGCACGCCCGCCTGGGCGTTGACCTCGAGGCCGACGTTGGCGGAGGGGCCGTTCGGCATGAGCATGGGCACGGTGTGCGGGGAGACGCGGCGTACGCCCTTCTCCTTCAGCACGTCGTACTGGTCGAGCAGAGTGGTGACGCCACCGATGCCGGAGGCGATGACCGCGCCGAGGCGGTTGGGCTGGATCTTCTCGTCCTCGCCCGCCTTCGCGGTGTAACCCGCGTCGGCCCACGCCTCACGGGCCGCGATCAGCGCGAACTGCGCCGAGCGGTCCAGCTTGCGGGCCAGCGGGCGGGGAAGTACATCGCCCGGGTCGACGGCCGCGAGGGCCGCGATACGGACGGGAAGTTCGGCGAAGCGCTCGCCTTCCAGGGGCTTGACGCCGGAACGTCCGGCCAGCAGGCCTTCCCAGGTCGATGCGGCGTCGCCACCCAGCGGTGTTGTTGCGCCGATACCGGTGACGACCACGGTGCGATTGGTCGGGCTCACAGGAATTCTTTCTCCACGTGTAGAGGGTGCTGAATTTTCACGGCGCCACCGCCGGGCGGCGACACAGGAGCGGCCTGATCAGGCCTGGTGCTTGAGGATGTAGTCGGCAGCGTCGCCGACCGTCTTGAGGTTCTTGACGTCCTCGTCGGGGATCTTGACGTCGAAGCGCTCTTCGGCGGCGACGACGACCTCGACCATGGACAGCGAGTCGACGTCCAGGTCGTCGGTGAAGGACTTGTCCAGCTGGACGTCCTCGGTGGGGATGCCGGCGATCTCGTTGACGATCTCGGCGAGACCGGTGACGATCTCTTCCTGAGTGGCGGCCATTGTGGCGCTCCTTCGGTGTTGAGCAGAGGGAATTGGGTAAGACGGCAGGCCCGGAATGATCCGGACGTGCCTAGGGGAGGGTAACGACCGTCGCGGCGTAGACGAGACCCGCCCCGAAGCCGATGACCAGCGCGGTGTCGCCGCTCTTCGCCTGCCCGGTCGCCAGGAGCCGCTCCATAGCGAGCGGAATCGAGGCGGCCGAGGTGTTACCGGTGGTTTCGACGTCACGGGCGACCGTGACATGCTCCGGCAGCTTCAGAGTCTTCACCATCGAGTCGATGATCCGCATGTTCGCCTGGTGCGGAATGAAGACGTCCAGGTCGTCCGCCGTGATCCCGGCCGCGTCGAGCGCCTGCTGGGCGACCTTCGCCATCTCGAAGACGGCCCAGCGGAAGACCGCCTGGCCCTCCTGCGTGATGGCCGGGAACTTCGCGACCTCGCCACCGTTGCGGTAGTCCGACCACGGAACGGTCTGCTTGATGGTCTCGGACTTGTCGCCCTCGGAACCCCACACGGTCGGGCCGATGGCCGGTTCCTGGGCGGGGCCGACGACGACCGCGCCCGCACCGTCGCCGAACAGGAAGGCCGTCGCGCGGTCCTCCAGGTCGGTCAGGTCCGAGAGCCGCTCGACGCCGATGACGAGGACGTACTTCGCGCTGCCTTCGACGACCATGCCCTTGGCGAGGGTCAGGCCGTAACCGAAGCCGGCGCATCCGGCCGAAATGTCGAAGGCGGCGGGCTTGTTGGCACCGATCTTGTCCGCGATCTCGGTCGCGACGGCCGGTGTCTGCTTGAAGTGCGAGACGGTGGAGACGATGACGCCGTCCACCTGAGCGGCGGTGATCCCGGCGTCGGCCAGCGCCTTGCCGGCCGCCTCGACCGACATGGCCGCGACGGTTTCCTCGTCGGACGCCCAGTGGCGGGTCACGATGCCGGAGCGGGAGCGGATCCACTCGTCGGACGAGTCGATCGTCTCGAGGATCACCTCGTTGGGCACGACACGGGTCGGACGGTAGCCGCCGACACCCATGATGCGCGCGTACGGGGCCCCCTGGCTGGGCTTGATCTTCGACATGCTCTCTCGGGCTCCTATCGCGCCGCGTGCTCAGCGATGAGCGCGCGGGCCGCGTCGAGGTCGTCGGGGGTCTTGAGCGCGAGGGTCTGCACGCCGGGCAGTGCGCGCTTCGCGAGGCCGGTCAGAGTGCCGCCGGGGCAGACCTCGATGAGCGCGGTGGTGCCCAGCTCCTTGAGGGTCTCCATGCACAGGTCCCAGCGGACCGGGTTGGAGACCTGGTTGACCAGGCGCGAAACGACCTCGGGGCCGGTGGCGACAGTGCTGCCGTCGGCGTTCGAGATGTATGTGATGGCCGGATCGGAGACGACCAGATCCTGCGCCGCCTTGCCCAGCTCGGTGACCGCCGGGGCCATGTGGTGCGTGTGGAACGCGCCGGCGACCTTGAGCGGTACGACGCGGCGTACGCCCTCGGGCTTGTCCTCCGCGAGCGCGGCGAGCTGCTCCATCGTGCCCGCGGCCACGATCTGGCCCGCGCCGTTCACGTTCGCCGGGGTCAGGCCGAGCTTCTCCAGGTGCGGGACGACGACTTCGGCCTCACCGCCGAGCAGCGCCGCCATGCCGGTCTCGGTGACGGCCGCCGCCTCGGCCATGCCCAGGCCACGGGTGCGTACGAAACCGAGCGCCGCCTCTTCGGTGAGCACACCGGCGTACGCGGCGGCGGTGATCTCACCGACGCTGTGGCCGGCGACCGCGGAGACGTCCGTGCGGGCGTCCAGGGCGGTGGCCGACAGCAGACCGGCGGCCACCAGCAGGGGCTGGGCGACGGCCGTGTCGCGGATCGCGTCCGCGTCGGCCTGCGTGCCGTAGTGGACAAGGTCGAGCCCGATGGCGTCGGACCAGGCGGCGAGCCGGTCGGCGGCGCCGGGGAGGTCGAGCCAGGGAGTCAGGAAGCCGGGCGTCTGGGCGCCTTGGCCGGGAGCGACGAGTACGAGCACCCTCACACTCTCTCTTGCGGACGGCACTGCGGGCCCGTGGGGACAGGGACCAAGAACCGTCGGGGGATTTGTTGGTGTTCGACAAAAGTCTAGGACTGGGCATCCACGTCGGCCAGACGCCCCAGGATGAGCGCGATGCGCAGAGTGAAGGCGGATCGAACATCGGAGGGTGACCATCCGGTGACGTCCGTCACACGTCGGAGGCGGTATCGCACGGTGTTCGGGTGCACGAAGAGCATCCGCGCCGCGCCCTCGAGACTGCTCGCCTGCTCCAAATACACGCTCAGTGTCTCCAGCAGCGCCGAGCCCGCCTCTTCCAGCGGTCTGTAGATCTCCTCCACCAGCTGATCCCGCGCGGCAGGATCCGAGGCGATCGCCCGCTCCGGCAGGAGATCGTCCGCGAGGACCGGGCGCGGGGCGTCCTGCCAGGCCTGGCACGCCTTGAGCCCGGCGGCGGCGGCCTGCGCGGACCGCGTGGCGGCCAGCAGGTCGGGGACCACGGGCCCGGCGACCACGGGCCCGGCGGCGTACGGGCCGATCAGGGCCTTCGCGACCTGAAGGGGGTTGTCGCTGCCGCCCGCGATGACGACCAGGCGGCTGCCGAGCACGCCGGTCAGCACCTGGAGCTTGGCGTGGCGGGCGGCGCGGCGGATCGCCTCGACCGTCAGCTCGGAGTCGCCGTCGGGCGCAGTGCCGAGTACGACGCAGACGTGCTCCGGGGAGTTCCAGCCCAGCGCCGCCGCGCGGGAGACCGCGCCCTCGTCGGCCTCGCCGGACAGCACCGCGTTCACGACGAGCGATTCCAGACGGGCGTCCCAGGCGCCGCGGGCCTCGGCGGCCTGGGCGTACACCTGTGCGGTCGCGAAGGCGATCTCGCGGGCGTACACGAGCAGGGCCTCGCGCAGGATCGACTCGTCGCCGGGCGCCGCGACCTCCTCGATCGCGGTCTCCATGACCTCGATCGTCGTACGCACCATCTCGACGGTCTGGCGCAGCGTGATCGCCCGGGTCAGCTCACGGGGCGCGGTGCCGAAGACGTCGGTGGAGATGGCCTGCGGGGTCTCGGGATGCCGGAACCACTCGGTGAAAGCGGCGATACCGGCCTGGGCGACCAGGCCGATCCACGACCGGTTCTCCGGTGGCATGGCCCGGTACCACGGCAGCGTCTCGTCCATGCGGGCGATCGCGTTCGCGGCGAGGCGGCCGGAGGACTTCTCCAGCCGGCGCAGGGTCGCGGAATGCGGGTGGGCGGCTTTCGCGGCGGGCTGCTCAGGATCGGGTTGGGGCACGGGACAAGACTGCCTTATCGGAACCCCGGGGCGTTGGGCCGGGGGCTACGGTGGACCTCGTGATTTCTGTACGGCGTTCCGCGGACCGCTTCCGCGGCGGCGACACCTCCGCCGGTATCGAGTCCCTCCACGCCTTCTCCTTCGGCCACTTCTACGACCCGGACCACCTCCGTTTCGGCGCGGTCCTGGCCTGCAACGAGGAGCGGCTGGAGCCCGGCGCCGGATTCGACGAGCACCCGCACAGCCACACCGAGATCGTCACCTGGGTCGTCGAGGGGGAGCTCACCCACCGCGACTCGGCCGGGCACGCCACCGTCGTACGCCCCGGCGACGTGCAGCGGCTCAGCGCGGGCGCGGGGGTGCGGCACGTGGAGCGCAACGACGGCGACGTCCCGCTGGTGTTCGTGCAGATGTGGCTGGCGCCGCAGGACCACGGCGGCGAACCCGCGTACGAGGTGGTGCGCGGTATCGCGGACGCCACCCCCTACGCCCTGCCCGCGGCCGGCGCGCTGCTGCACGTGCGGCGGCCGGGCGCGGGGGAGCGGACGGCCGTCCCCGGCGCTCCGCTGGTGTACGCCCACGTCGTACGGGGCCGCTTCGGTCTCGGGGAGTACGCACTGGGGCCCGGTGACGCGGCCCGGATCACCGGGGCGGACGGGCTGGAGCTGATGGCGGCCGCCGCCCCGGCCGAGGTGCTGCTGTGGGAGATGAGCGGCTGACGTCAGCCGCTGAGCGCGCTCTTGGCCCGCCACTGCTTCCAGGACAGGTTCCAGGCGCCGTAGCCGTTGCCCTCGGCGACCGTGCCCTTGGTGTCCTCGCCCTTGATCTCGAACGGGTCGCCCACCCGGACCTGCCCGTAGAAGTACGCCGCGTCCGCGTCGCTCATGCCGATGCAGCCCGAGCTCATGTTGGCCCGGCCGAAGTAGCGGGCGTTCCAGGGAGCGGCGTGCGCGTACATACCGGACCAGGTGAGCCGCATCGAGTGGTCGACCATCTTGTCGTACGCGTCGCGCAGGCCCACGGTCTCCGAGTTCATGTTGATGGTGCCCTCCTTCGACATGAGTACGGCCGTGCCCCGCCAGGACCGCTTCTCCCCGCCGGGGGTGCCGCCGGAGACCGGGATCTCCCGCACCGTCTTCCCGTCCCGCTCCAGGGTGAGCCGCTTGCGGTCGAGGTCGACGCGGACGACCTGGCGCACACCGCCGACGGTGAACCCGGTGCGGTAGTCGCGGACGAACCAGCCGCCGCCCTGTCCCGAGTCGGTGCCGTTGAGCCGGGCGTCGAGGGTGACCTTCGTACCCGGCTTCCAGTACTCCTTGGGGCGCCAGTCGGCACGGTCCTTGCCGGAGTGGTCCCGCACCCAGCCCCACGAACCCTCGGTGCCGTTCGACGTGGTGACCGCGAGCTGTCGCTCGACGCCGGCCCTGTCGGCGACCGGGTTGTCGAAGACGACAGACAGCGGCTGGCCGACGCCGACCGTGGTGTCCTTGCCGGGCGCCAGCGACAGCTTGTTGACCCGGCCCGCGGCGGCCGTGGTGAACGAGGTCCTGCTGGTGGCCTTCCGGCCGCCGCCGGTACGGGTCCTGGCCTCCACCGTGTACGTCGTGCCGGGCACCGCCTTGCGGTCCGAGGTCCACGACGCCCCGCCGGGCGCCGCGCGGCCGGCGAGCCGGTTGCCCTCGGCGTCGACCACGGTCACGGACGACAGCGTGCCGCCCTTCGCTTTCACCACGACCGGCTTCCCGGCCCGCACGCCCTTGCCGTCCGGGGTGACGGTCACGGTCACCGGGCGGTCGCGCCCGCCGCCGGGCTTCGCGTCGGCGGGGGGCGCCACATTCCCGGCACCGCCCGAACAGGCGCAGAGCACGGCGCTCAGTACGCCGGCCACGGCAGCGGAACGCGACGCACGTACATGACTCACGGAAGCCTCCAAAAAGGGGTGGGATGCCCGGACTCTAGGCCGCGAAAAGCGCCGGGAACCGGGTACGCGGCCATGTGACAGCGGCTGCAGAGAAACCGTCGTCGTCCCGTCACATTCGCCGCGCGGCGCGGTCACGGGCGGCTGTGAATCTCCTGTCCGCCCCATCGGAGAGGGGCGGAAATCGGAGGCTCACGCTGTGTCAGCTCTGCTCGTAACGGCGGCCGGTCCCGGCCAGGAGGCGCGGCTGGGACCGATCACCGCCGAGACCTTCCGCGCATCTCTCACATCCCGCGCGGCCGGGTCTCCCGGACCCAGCTTTCTGCAGTGCCCGTCCTGGGGCGACGTCAAGGAGGGCTGGCAGTCCCGGCTGATCGGCTGGGGACCCGCGGCGGAGGGCCCCGGCGCCCCCACCGCGCACGGGCTGACCGGAGTCGCCCTGGTCCTGCTCCGCCCGTTCCCCGGCACCCGGAAGTACTTCGCCTACCTGCCCGAAGGACCGTACGCGGACTGGGCGGGCCCGGACCTGGACGGCTGGCTCACTCCGCTGCTGAGGTATCTGCGCGAGGCCGGTGTCTTCGCCGTACGCATCGGCCCCTCACCCGCCTTCCGCCGCTGGAACGCCGCCCGGCTCAAGTCGCTCACCGGGCGCGGCCGGAGCGTCTTCGATGTCCTCGCCTGCGAGGTCGACCCGCTCGGCACCGCCGTGTCCGAGCGGCTGCGGGCGCGCGGATGGCGGCGCTGCGGGGGCGACGGCCCCGACGGCGACGGGGACGCCCAGCCGCGCCTGGTCTTCCAGGTCCCGCTCGCCGGGCGCACCACCGACGACCTGTGGAACGGGCTCAACCAGGAGTGGCGCCGCAATGTGCGCCGGGCCGAGAAGTCCGGCGTCCAGGTGTCCGTCGGGGGCGCCGCCGAACTCCCGGAGTTCTACCGGCTGCTGCGGATCACCGAGGAGCGCGACGGATTCCGGCTCGGCCGGTCACTGGCGTACTACGAGCGACAGTACGAGCTCCTCAACGCCGAGGAACCCGGCCGGATGAAGCTCTACCTCGCCCGCCACGAGGGCGAGATCCTCGCCGCCCACACCATGATCACGGTGGGCCGCAGGGTCTGGTACCAGACCGGTGCCTCCGCGGATCACCGGCGCGAGGTCCGCCCCTCCAACGCCCTTCAGTGGCGCATGATGTGCGACGCCCACGCGCTCGGCGCCGACGTATACGACATGCGCGGGGTACCCTCCACCCTCGATGCGGACGACCGCGGACACGGGCTGCTGCGCTGGAAGCTCGGCACCGGTGGACAGGTCGTCGAAACGCTGGGGGAATGGGAAATACCGATGGCAGGCACCGCCAATCACACGCTGTACCGCGCCTTCCAGGCGTACCTGGCCCGCCGATGAGCGCGACGGCCGAGGCAGGGGAGCACAGGGCGGCGACGCGTGCCGCCGCCGTGAGCGGCGCCGGTCCGGGGGGCCCGCCGGACCGCGGGGTTGCGAAGGCGTCGCCGCTGCGCAGTGGCGCCCTCATGGCCGCCGGGTCCCTCGTCTCCCGCGCGACCGGGTTCGTACGGTCCGCCACCGTCGCCGCGGCCCTCGGGATCGGACTGACCGCCGACGGCTACGCGGTGGGCAACTCCGTCCCCACCATCGTCTACATGCTGCTCCTCGGCGGCGCCCTCAACGCCGTCTTCGTGCCCGAGCTGGTCAAGGCCGCCAAGGAACACGAGGACGGCGGAGCCGCCTACACCGACCGGCTGCTCACCGTCTGCGTCACGGCGCTGCTGGTGATCACGGCGGGCGCGGTGCTCGCGGCGCCCGCCATCGTCGCGGCGTACACCGACTACACGGGCGCCCAGGCCACCATGACGGTCGCCTTCGCCCGTTACTGCCTGCCGCAGATCTTCTTCCTCGGCCTGTTCACGCTGCTCGGCCAGATCCTCAACGCGCGCGGCCGGTTCGGCGCGATGATGTGGACGCCAGTCCTCAACAACGTCGTCGTCATAGCGGTGTTCGGGCTCTTCCTCGGGCTCACGACCACCTCGCGGGGTGCCCTCACGCCGGCCGGGACGGCCCTGCTCGGCTGGGGCACCACGGCCGGGATCGCGGTCCAGGCGCTCGCGCTCGTCCCCGCCCTGCGCGCCGCCCGCTTCCGCTGGCGGCCCCGCTTCGACTGGCGGGGCAGCGGCCTCACCAGGCCGATGCGCGCGGCCGGATGGCTGGTGCTGCTGGTCCTCACCAACCAGGCCGCGTACTGGGTCGTGACCCGGCTCGCCACAGCGGCCGGGCAGCGAGCGGCGGACCTCGGCATCGACGGCGGCGCCGGCTTCAGCGCGTACAACAACGCCTACCTCCTGTGGGCCGTGCCGCACGGCATCGTGACGGTGTCGCTGATCACCGCGCTCATGCCCCGGATGAGCGGGGCGGCGGCCGACGGGGACAAAACCGCCGTACGCCGCGACATCTCGTACGCGCTGCGCACCAGCGCCGCCGCCGTCGTCCCCGCGGCCTGCGCGCTGCTCGTCCTCGCCCAGCCGCTGATGGCGGTCGTCTTCCAGTACGGCAGGACCGGAGCCGACGACATCGCGGCGATGGCGGGCATCCTGACGGCCTTCGCGCCCGGCCTCGTCGCCTTCTCGGGCCAGTACGTCCTCTCCCGCGCCTTCTACGCGCTGCGCGACACCCGCACCCCCTTCCTCCTCAACCTCGTGATCGCCGCGCTCAACGCGGGGCTGTCCACGGCCGCGTACGTGCTGCTTCCGGCGCGCTGGGCGGTCACCGGCATGGCCGGGGCGTACTCCCTGGCGCTCCTCGCGGGCTGGGCGCTCACGGCGTACACCCTGAACAGGCGCCTCCCCGCCGCCCGGACGAGGGGCCGCTCACCGGCCGTCGCCGCCCACGCCCGCCTCCTGGTGGCCGCCGTACCCGCCACGGCAGTCGGCCACCTCGCCGCCGGATGGGCGGGCGGGTTGGGAGCGTTGGCGGCGGCAGCGGCGGGCGGAGCCGCGATCCTCGCGGTCTTCGCCGCACTGGCGAAGCCCCTGCGCCTGCGGGAAGTCGACACCCTGCTCTCGGGCGCGGTACGGCGCCTGCGCCCGGCGAAGCGGTGACGGCGACCACCGGTACAGCGACGACCGTCCGGCCCACACCCCTTGGGATACTCCACAGATGCCACGCGTGCTCCTCATAGAAGACGACCCCTCCGTCCGCGAAGGGGTCGAACTCGGGCTGCGCCGCCGCGGCCACGACGTACGGACCGCCGCCACCGGCGAGGCCGGGCTCGCCGCCCTCGCCGATTTCCGGCCCGATCTGCTGCTCCTCGACCTGATGCTGCCGGGCATGAACGGCGTCCAGGTCTGCCGCCGGGTGCGCGAGAGCAGTCAGCTGCCGATCATCATGCTCACCGCCCGCGGCGACGACTTCGACGTCGTCATCGGTCTGGAGGCGGGCGCCGACGACTACATCGTCAAGCCCGCCCGTACGGAAGTGATCGAGGCCCGCATCCGGGCCGTGCTGCGCCGCATCGAGGAGCCGGGCGGCGGGCGGCCCGCCGTCGAGTTCCACGGCGAACTGGCCATCGACCGGGCCGGGCTCACCGTCGCCAAGACCGGCGAACGCGTCGCCCTCGCCCCCTCCGAGCTGAAACTCCTGCTCCACCTCTCCGCCGCCCCGGAGCAGGTCTTCAGCAGGCAGCAGCTGCTGGAACACGTCTGGGAGCACAGCTACCACGGTGACGCGCGGCTCGTCGACGCGTGCGTACGGCGGCTGCGCAACAAGATCGAGGACACCCCGGGCAGCCCCCGCTACATCCAGACCCTGCGCGGCTTCGGTTACCGCTTCGGGCCGCTGTGATGATCTCCGGGCTGCGTACGCGGCTCGTCCTCGCCTTCCTCCTCGTCGCCGCAGTCGGCTGCGGAACCACCGCCGCCCTCACTTACCGCGAGGCGCGCAACGCCCTCCTGGAACAGGCGCAGGACACGGCAGTCTCCTCCTTCCGCGACCAGATCCAGGACTTCAACCTCAACCTCCCGCCGAACACCGAGCAGATGCAGGGGATGCTCCGCGCGCTCGCCCGGCAGGGACAGGCCCGCAACTGGTGGGTCTACGCCGAGTACGGATCGATCCGGCTCTCCTCCGGCACCAGGCCCACCTCCACCGTCATCACCCCGGAGCTGCGCCGCGAGGCCCGGGGCACCCCGCACGGCAGCTTCCAGCGCGTCGTCAAGAACGGCGAGCCCTACCTGACCATCGCCGCGCCCGTCGTCTTCAGGACCAGCCAGACCGGGACGGGCGGCCGGACCGTACGGTCCACCGGTCTGACCTTCTACGCCGTCATGCCGCTGACCGACGAACAGGCCAACATCGACGCCATGGTCGTCGCCGCACGGGACGGCGCCCTGCCGGCGCTCGCGGTCGCCCTGGTGCCCGCGCTCCTCGCCGCGCGCAGTGTGCTGCGCCCGGTGCGCGACCTGCGGCTGGCGGCCCGCAGCCTCGGCCGGGGCCGGCTGGACACCCGTATCCCCGTCAAGGGCGGCGGCGAACTCTCCGAACTCGCCCGTACGTTCAACGAGTCGACCGCCGCACTCGAACGCTCCGTGGACGAACTCCAGCGCGCCGAGGCACGCGCCCGGCGCTTCGCCTCCGACGTCTCCCACGAACTGCGCACCCCGCTCGCCGGGATGCTCGCGGTCACCGAGCTGCTCGACGAGGACGCCGCCGGGCTCGACCCGGACACCGCGGCCGCGGTCCGCCTGATCAGCAGCGAGACGGGCAAACTCGCCGTACTGGTCGAGGACTTGATGGAGATGTCCCGCTTCGACGCCCGCGCGGCCGAACTGAACACCGACGAGGTCGACGCCGCCGAGACCATCCGCAGGACGCTCATGAGCCGGCACTGGACGGACCCCGAGCGCATAGTCGTCGACCTGCCCGACGGCATCCGCGCCCGGCTCGACCCCCGGCGTTTCGACGTCGTGATCGCCAACCTCGTCGGCAACGCCCTGCGGCACGGCCGGCCGCCCGTCACGGTCACACTGCGCACCGAGACGCGTGCGCAGGACCCGGCCGACACGGCGGACGGGGCCGCGGGCGGCGGCACGCGGTGGCTCGTCACCGAGGTGGCGGACCGCGGCCCCGGCATCCGCCCGGAGGTGCTGCCGCACGTCTTCGACCGGTTCTACAAGGCCGACGAGGCCCGTACGCGTTCAGTGGGCAGCGGTCTGGGGCTCGCCATCACCCGGGAGAACGTGCGCCTGCACGGCGGTACGGTCGTGGCCACCAACGGCCCGGAAGGCGGCGCCGTCTTCGTCGTCACGATCCCGCTCACCACGAGCGAGGTGCCGGTGTGAAGCGGGTACGCGCCGCTTCCGCGGCCCTGGCGGCGGGGTCACTGCTGCTCACCGGGTGCGGCATCCGGGCCAGCGATGTCGTCGAGGCGGGCGGCCCCGCCGTCGTCGGGGTCGCACCCGACCAGCAGGAAAGAATGCTGCTCTTCTTCGTCGGACCGGACGGGCTGCCGATCCCGGTGGCCAGGCCCGTCGACCCGTCGGCCGGCCGCGTGGCGACCGCCAAGACGCTCACCGCTCTGCTCCAGGGGCCCACGCCCGAGGAACACACGGCCGGAATCACCACCCGGCTGCCCGCCCACCCGAAACTGATCGAGGTGACCCCGGCCGGGGGCACGGAGGTCCCGGGCGGGGAAGCGGGACGTCCCACCGGCTCACCGGGGACGGTCCGGGTCAGGACATCACTCGCCGTACGCTCACTCGACGAGGCCGCCGTCCGGCAGCTGGTCTGTACGACCGCGCACGCCGAGGACCCGGAGGGCCTGGTGAAAGTCGCCCTCACGGGGAAGGACGGCTCCCGGCCGCCCACCGCCTGCGACTAGCGGGCCTTCCGGCCGAATGCGGCGAGCACCGCGTCCGTGAACGGCGGCCAGACCCCGGCCGCCCAGGGGCCGAAGGCGCGGTCCGCCAGGGCGACGCAGGCGAGGCCCGCGTCGGGGTCCACCCACAGGAAGGTACCGGACTGGCCGAAGTGCCCGAACGTACGCGGCGAGGACGAACCGCCCGTCCAGTGCGGGGACTTGGAGTCGCGGATCTCGAATCCGAGTCCCCAGTCGTTCGGGTTCTGGTGCCCGTATCCGGGCAGTACGCCCTTCAGTCCCGGGTGGACGACGGCGGTGGCCTCGGCGACCGTGCGCGGGTCGAGCAGGCGCGGGGCCTGGAGCTCGGCGGCGAAGCGCGCCAGGTCGTCGACGCTCGAAACGCCGTCCTTGGCGGGCGAGCCGTCCAGCGAGGTGGCGGCCATGCCGAGCGGCTCCAGCACCGCCTGGCCGAGGTAATCGGCGAAGGGAATGTCCGTCGCCTTCGCGATGTGGTCGCCGAGGACCTCGAAGCCCGCGTTCGAGTAGAGCCGGCGTTCGCCGGGCGGCGCCATCACGCGGTGCTCGTCGAAGGCCAGACCGCTGGTGTGGGCGAGCAGATGGCGGACCGTGGACCCGGCGGGACCGGCCGGCTCGTCGAGCTCGACGGCCCCCTCCTCGTACGCGACGAGCGCGGCGTACGCGGCGAGCGGCTTGGTGACCGACGCCAGCGGGAAGGGCCGGCCGGTGGGGCCGTGCGACCACACGACGGCGCCGTCCTCCCGTACGACGGCGGCCGCCGCGGTGGGTACCGGCCAGTTCTCGATCAGCGACGCCAGGCTCTGCATGCGTACGAGCGTAAAGGCTCTACAGGGTCAGGCGCATGGAGGGGTCGGGCTTGCGCACGAAGCCCAGCGAGGCGTAGAGAGGCTCCGCCTCGGCGGACGCGTTGAGGTCGACGCTCCGCGCGCCGCGCTCGCGGAACCAGTCCAGCAGCGCCTCCACGCACGCGCGGGAGTGGCCCTGGCGGCGTTGCCCGGGGTCGGTGGCGACGCTGAAGAGATATCCGATCGCGCCGTGAGGATTGCCGGAGCGCCCGATGCGGTACTCGACCGTTCCGGCGGCGAGGGCTGCCAGAGTGCCGGGCCGGCCGGGGTGGTCGACGACGAAGGCGGCGAAGTCGCCGTCCTGCTCGGCGAGCTTCCTGCGTACGGTCGGAAGGGACTCGGCGTGCCAGTCGGTGGACGTATCGGAGGTGTGGACAGAGTCGATCATCACCTGACGCAGGCGGATCACTTCGGCGGCGTCGGCGGCGTGGGCACGGCGTGCTGGGTGGGCGGGGCGTGCCGGGAGTGCGGGGTTCATGATCCCGGAGGCTAGCCAGCGCATCCGGAAACCGCTTCCGGTTTACGGTTGCTTGGAGTGCACTCCAAGGTCCTAGCGTGGAGGTCATGACCGTGACGGAAACCGCACCCGCACGCACCGACTCCTGCGCCGCACGGCCCCGGCCGCACCCGAGACCCGTAGGCCGTGACCACTACACGATCAGCGAGGTCGCGGCGCACACCGGCCTCACGGCGTACACCCTGCGCTGGTACGAGCGGATCGGGCTGATGCCGCACGTCGACCGTTCGCACACCGGCCAGCGTCGTTTTCGCAACAGCGACCTGGACTGGCTGGCCTTCGTCGGCAAGCTGCGGCTGACCGGCATGCCGGTCGCGGACATGGTCAGGTACGCCGAACTGCTGCGGGAGGGCGAGCACACCTTCGAGGAGCGGCAGGAGCTGCTGGAGTCGACGCGCCGCGATGTGCGGGCGCGCATCGCCGAGCTGCGCGACACGCTCGCCGTACTGGATTACAAGATCGACTACTACGCTGACGCCCGGAGGGCGTCGGAGAGGGCCTGAAACCCGTATGAGCCACGACAACAGGATCGAAAAGGTGCGGCTCGGGACCGATGGGCCGGAAGTCGGTGTCCAGGGTCTCGGCTGCATGGGCATGAGCTTCGCGTACGGGCCCACGGACGCCGACGAGGCGCGGGCCACACTGGAGCGCGCGCTCGAACTGGGCATCACGCTCTACGACACGGCGGACGCGTACGCGGCGGGCGAGAACGAGACGTTCCTCGCGCCGTTCTTCCGGGCGCACCGGGACGAGGTCGTCATCGCGACGAAGTTCGCCCTGGCAGTGGACCCCCGGGATCCGGCGAAGCGGACCATCCGCAACGACGCCGCGTACATCCGCCAGTGCATCGAGGGCAGCCTCCAGCGCCTGGAGGTCGACGAGATCGACCTCTACTACATGCACCGGCGTGACGTGAACGTCCCCATCGAGGAGTCGGTCGGCGTGATGGCCGAGCTCGTGCGCGAGGGCAAGGTCAAGCACCTCGGGCTGAGCGAGGTGACCGGCGGCGAGCTGCGGGCCGCGCAGGCCGTGCACCCGATCGCGGCCGTGCAGTCCGAGTGGTCGCTGTTCAGCCGGGACATCGAGGCGGGCGTCGTACCGGCGGCCCGTGACCTCGGCGTCGCCCTGGTTCCCTACTCGCCGCTCGGCCGCGGCTTCCTCACCGGCGCCTTCACCAGCGCCGAGAAGGAGCTGAGCGAGGACGACTTCCGCAGGAGCCAGCCCCGCTACAACGGCGACAACGCCGCCGCCAACGCCACGCTGCTCGACCCGGTGCGCAAGCTGGCCGAGGGCCGCAACGCCACGCTCGGACAGGTCGCGCTCGCCTGGGTGCAGCAGCAGGCGCAGGTGCACGGACTCGCCGTCGTACCGATCCCGGGAACCCGCAAGCGCGACCGCGTCGAGGAGAACGCGGCGGCGACGCGGCTCCTGCTCACCGACAGCGAGATGGACCTGCTGGAGCCGATCGCGAGCCGGGTGGCGGGCGGCCGGTACGCCGACATGACGTTCACGTCGGCGGGCCGGGAGTAGGGAGCCCGGGGGTCCGGGGCGCTGCCCCGGACCCGCTCACGCCAACCCCAGCGCGAACACCGCGAACCCCGCCGCGAGCACCCCCGCCACCGCCCGCCGGGCTGCCGTCACATTCCCCCACGGCGCCTCGAACCCCCGCGCGTACCGCCCGATCAGGATCAGCAGCCCTGCGAACGCCGGCAGCCACACGACCCGCGCCACGACCCAGCCCGGCGAATCCGGCGCCGACGTCAGCCCCGTGACCGTGCCCAGGAACGCGCCGGGGACGGCCGCCGCGAGCATCGCCGTCTGGTGCCAGCACAGAATCGTCATCGCCGACAGATTGATCACGACGACCGGCGCCCACAGCGCCGGCCTGCGCAGCAGCCTCCCGACGCGGTCGCGCAGCAGGATCGCCGCGCCGCTCTGCGCCGCCGCGAGAGCGAGCACCAGCAAGGACGGCGGATGCGAGTTCGTGCGGGTCTCTCCCGGCACGCCGACCATGGACGCCGGGTAGTGGAACGCCATCAGCAGCGCGGCGAACAGCACCACGCCGCCGATGAGCAGCACCGCCCCGGCGCGCTTGCCGATGCGCTTCTCTCCCCAGGAGACGCCGAGTTGGTACGCGAAGAGCCAGCCCGGCAGCAGGTTCAGCAGGCCCAGCCACGACGGCATGGCCTCGGCGTACGGTCCGTACCGCAGGAAGTCGACGACCGCGACCGAACCGATGAGGGGCGCGGCGGCCCACGCGCCCATCCTGCGCGCGGCGCGGACGCAGTACGGCGTCAGGGCGGTCACCGCGACGTACACCCCCACGAACCACAGCGGCTGGATCACCAGCGTCGCCCCGGTCCGCAGCGTCGTACCCGGCACCCCCAGCGCGTACAGCACCGGGAGCATCGCCGCCCACACGGCGGTCACGCCGAGCACCGGCCGCCCGAGCCGCACGATCCGGCAGCGCAGCCACTCGCCCGCCGGGCCCTGGTGGCGGCGGTACGACAGGACGGACGCGTAACCCCCGACCAGGAAGAAGATGCCCAGCATCTGAAGCACCCAGCTCACGGGTGCGAAGGAGCCGAACGTGGCGAGCGGGCTGGCATTGTGCAGCGCGCCGTCACCGTCGAGGGTGAACCCGCCGAGCAGCCAGTGGCCGGTGGGGACGGCGAGGAGAGCGAGCGCCCGCAGGCCGTCGACGGCGCGGTCGCGGTGGGCGGGGGTGCGCGCGTCGATCCTCGCTGCCAGAGCCTTCATCACAGCTCTCCCACGGTGATCGAGGCGAAGGTACGGAGCGACTCCGTGCCGGGGGCGAAGTAACCGGTGTGGCCGTCGGCGTCACCGGCCGGTACGCGGCGGGCGCCGAAGGCGGGGTCGGTGGGGTCGGCGCCGTGGCCGAGGCCCGCGAACTCGATGTTCGGGATCCTGCCGATCCAGTCGGACGGATCCTTGGCGGCCCACACACGGGCGTCCGTGTGCAGGTCGTCGACGCTGTCCGCGCGCATCCCGGGGGAGCCGAGCGCCACGACGTCTGCGGCGTCCAGGCGGGGGGCGGCCAGGCCGCAGACGACGGAGCCGTAGCTGTGGCAGAAGAGGGCCGGGTCCGGGGCGCCGGTGGCGTCGAGCCCGTCCGTCAGCCGGGTGAGGCGGTCGGCGCCGGCCTCGGCGAGGTCACCGGTGGCGGCGTCCAGGCCCACGCCGACGGGCGTGGTGTAGCCGGCCCAGGCGATCACGGCCGTGCGGTGGCCATCGGTCGCGTCGCGCAGGGACTCGGCCATGCCGGCCGGGGTGCCGTAGACGTCGGTCGTACGGTCGAAGGTGCCGGCGTCGATGTCCGAGCCGGGGACCACGACGGCGACGTGCTGAGCTGTGCTCAGGTCCCCGTAGACCTCGGCCACTTGACCACGGCCTCGGGGGTCGAGGGCGAGGATCTGGCGGTCGGGTCCGGCCAGGCGGTCGAAGCCGTGGGCCTTGGCGGTACGGGAGTTGGCGGCGTAACGGAGTTCCACGGGTGCGCCGTCCAGGTTGCCGACGACGGTGGGGTGGCGGCGGACGAGGTCCCGCCGGCGGTCGGGGCTGAGCGCCGCGAAGAAGTGGGCGACCTGGGCGGGGGTGGTCGCGGCGGGGTCGGGCAGGCCCTCGCGCTGCCAGGCGGCGGTGCCGGGGGGCGGGCCGGTGACGGGTTCCTGCGCGGTGCCGGAAGCCCAGCCGGCGGTGCCCGAGACGGCGGTTGCCGCGATGGCTACCGCGACCAGGGTCCTCTTGTAGCGGCGCATGCTGCCCTCTTCCTCTTCTTCTTCCGGTGTCTGGCGGAGAGGAAGGTAGGAAGACGACGGCTGCGGGGGCGTCACACCGGGGAGCCAAGTCCGGGGTGCTACCGGGGTATCGGGGGTCCGGGGTGCCGGGACACCGTGCGGGCAGCTCCCGCCGCCCGGGCTCGACCCCGGTGAGGGCTGCCCGGCAGGAAGGCCCCGTCACGCCCCCGGCGTGACCAGTCCCGACTCGTACGCGAAGATCACCGCTTGCGCGCGGTCGCGCAGGTCCAGTTTGGCCAGGACGCGGCCGATGTGCGTCTTCACGGTCTGTTCCGCCAGTACCAGCGCCGCCGCGATCTCCTGGTTCGACAGCCCCCGGGCGATCAGCTCCAGGACCTCCGTCTCGCGCGGCGTGAGCCCGTTGAGCCGCAGCGACGGGTCCTTCCGCGGCGCGGGCCGCTGCCGCGCGAAGTCCGCGATCAGGCGGCGCGTCACCGACGGCGCCAGTAGAGCCTCTCCGGCCGCCACCACCCGCACCGCCGAGATCAGGTCCGCCGGCGGTGCGTCCTTCAGCAGGAACCCGGACGCCCCGGCGCGCAGCGCCTCGTACACGTAGTCGTCCACGTCGAACGTGGTGAGCATCAGGACCTTCGGCCGGTGGACCACCCCGACGGGCGGGTCCAGGAGTTCGCGCGCCGCCGCGAGCCCGTCCATCTCCGGCATCCGTACGTCCATGAGCACGACGTCCGGATGCGTGGTCCTGCTGACCTCTATCCCCTGCCGCCCGTCCGGCGCCTCACCCACCACGTCGATGTCGCTCTGCGCCGACAGCAGCGCGGCGAACCCCGCCCGCACCATGGCCTGGTCGTCGACGATGATCACGCGGATGGTCATGGGGAGGTGGGGTCCTTCGTGCCGAGAGGGAGCCTGGCAGCGACCCGGAAGCCGCCGTCGGGCAGCGGGCCGGTGTCCAGCGTGCCGCCGGTCAACCGTACGCGTTCACGCATCCCGACGAGGCCGTGCCCGCCCGCCCCACTCGCCTCCACGGGCGAAGCCGGCCCGGCGGGAGGGCCGTTGACGACGAGGACGGTGAGGTCCATTCCGTCGGAGGAGACGGAGACCCGCGTGGTGGCGCCGGGCGCGTGCCGCACGACGTTCGCCAGGGCTTCCTGAACGATGCGGTAGGCGGACAGGTCGATGGTCTGCGGCAGCCGACCGGGTTCGGCGAGGCCCGCGGTCAGGGACAGTTCGGCCGGTACCCCGGCCCGTACCGTCGCCTCGACGAGCTGCTGGAGCCGGTCGAGTCCGGGCTGCGGGGCCCGCTCGCCCGTGGCGTCCTCGCTGCGGAGCACCGACAGGAGCCGCCGCATCTCGGTCAGCGACTCCCGCGCGCTCGCGGCGATGGAGGCGAACTCCTCCTGCGCCTGGGGCGAAAGGCCGTCGACGCGGTACGGCGCGGAGTCCGCCTGCACGGTGATCACCGACATGTGGTGGGCGACGACGTCGTGCAGTTCGCGGGCGATACGGGTGCGTTCCTCCAGCAGCGTGCGCCGGGACCGCTCCTCCTCGCTGATGGTCTCCTGCTCGACGAGCCGCCGCTGCGCCTCGCCGCGCTCACGCAGCGCGCCGCCTATGACGAGGACGACGGCGCTCAGCACGACGAGGAGGACGTTCGTACCGTCGCTCTCCTCGGGGAAGAACTGGCCGAGGACGAGACCCGCGGCGCCGGTGACCAGCCAGACACCGATGAGGGTCTGACGCGTCTCGCGCAGCGCCAGCGCGAGCATCAGGAACAGGTACGCCAGGATGACGGGCGAGGTCCACGGCCAGGGGGTCTGCGAGCCGAGCCCGTTCAGGGCGAACAGCCCGCCGACGACATCGGCGGGCAGGATGATCCACCACGCCTGGAGCGGCCGGTGGGCGGCCATCAGCAGCGGAACGGTCTGCGCGGCGGCAATGGCGCCGGCCAGGCCGCCGGGCACACCGTAGTCGGTGGTGAGGACGGCGATCGTGACGGGAAGGAAGGTGGCGACGAGCGCGACCACCACGACGTACGGCAGCAGTCGCTGCCACCGCCTCGGCGCGTCGGCGAACAGGGGCGTCGGCGCGTGGGAGGGGTGGGTCACGGCGTGCGCGAGCACGCGCAGGTTGCGGCGCCCGGCGGTGACGAGGCCGTCGGTGGGGGGCGGGGGAGCGGCAGGTTCGGTCATGGCCCGTCCCAGCGTAGGCGGGGGCTGCCGGGCGGGCGTCGTACCGGGGTCCGAACCCTGACCTCATACCCAGGTACCACCCCCTGCGCGGGCAGGGCCCCGACGAGGGCCGCGGGAGTCGGGCCGCCCCGTCCCTACAGCTCCGCCAGCAACTCCGCCTTCTTCGCGGTGAACTCCTCGTCCGTGACCAGACCCGCCTCGCGCAGGTCGCCGAGGTGGCGTATCCGCTCCGCGATGTCGGCGGGGTCGCGCCGCGCGGCGACGGGCACCGGCACCGGATCGGCCGGGGCCGCGTCCAGCGAGGGCGGCATGCTTCCCGTGCGTGCCTCCGCGAGCACCGCCGCGGCGAACGGCAGGGACTCGTGCACCGGGCCGTACCCGAGGCCGAAGACGACGGCCGCCGGGTCCTGGTCGGCCTGGGCCGACTGTGGCGGCGAGAACGTGGTCGGGCCGGCGTCGCGCCGCAGCAGCCGCAGGTACCCGTCGAAGATGTCGGGGGAGCGCCACTCGACGCCATTGAGCTCCTGGATGTGGAAGCTCTGGTCGCCCGCCTTCCACTTCGCCGACGACGCCCCCGTCCAGAACCAGCGGAAGGACACCCGGGTCCCGTCGAAGGACGCCTTGCCGTCGTACGCCTTGAAGTGCAGCGGCGCCTGCGGGGCGGCCACCAGGAACTTCTCGGCGGGCAGCTTCGCCTCGGGGGAGAGCAGCGCGCGCAGCTCGTCGGCGTAGTACTCCGCGAGGGTCTCGCGCTCGGCGGGCAGCACCAGCCGGTACGGGTCGGAGCCGTCCCGCAGCTGCCCGGCCGCGGCCTCCATCAGCGGGTCGGCGCCCGGTCTGGGGATCGCGTGCAGAACGACTGTCCCGCGCTTCCCCGACGTCAGAGTCACCGACGCCAGCGCCTCGTGCGGGATGCGTCGTTCGCCGAGCGCCTGGAACAGCTTCGGCGTGCGGATCCCCCGTTCGAAGCGGATGAGCACGGAGTCGCTTTCGAACTCCCAGGTGGCATGAATTCCGGCCAGCACATCACCCATGCGGCTCATCGTATGCGGCGTGCGCCCGCGCGTCGCCCCTCGGTGCCGTCCTCGATGTTCCGGCTATGCTCCGGCCGCACTCGGGTCGCCACGAGGTTCTACGCGCGTCAGTTCGCTCCGGCGCCGGAAATTCCACTTCGGCAGGCCCCGTCGTCGCCCGCGCAGCTCACCGTGGAGTACGAGCCCACGCCTATCCCGGCGAAGTTGCTGAGGCTTTCTGTCCCCGGCTCGAAATAGCCGGTGTGCCCGACCGCACCGGACGCAGAGACAACCCGCGCCCCGAATTCCGGCGTCACCGGGTCGGCACCGTGGCCGAGCCCGCCGACCTCCAGGTACGGCACGTCCTGGATCCAGTCGTCGTGGTCCCGGGTGGCCCATACGCGCGCCCCGGTGCGGAGCTCCTGCGCGCTCTCCACCCGCATGCCCGGACTGCCGGCGACCGCGATGTCCGAGACCCTCGCCGGAAGTGCGGGGGCGGCGACGCCGCACACCACCGAGCCGTAGCTGTGGCAGAAGAGCGAGACCTTCGAGTCGCCGGGCAGCGCCCGCACGAGGGAGCCGAGCCGCTTCGAGCCGTCCCTGGCGAGCCGGCCGATCGCCGCGTCCATGCCGACGCCGACGGGCGAGGTGTAGTCGGCCCAGGCGATGACGGCGGTGCGGGTACGGGGCGACGCGGCGCGCTCGGCGGCGTACAGCGACTTCGCCATGCCGACCGGCGCGGTGTACTTGCGTTGCGTGCGCTCGAAGTTGACCACGTTGGTGTCGACGCCGGGGACGACGACCGAGACGCGCTCGGCGCGCCCGAGGTCACCGAAGACCTCGGCGACCCGCCCGGAGCCGACGGGGTCGAAGGCGAGGATCTGCCGCCCGTCACCCATCAGCGACTCGAAGCGTTGCATCCGGCGGTCCGCGCTCTGGCGGCCGGCGGGGGTGAGCCGCTTGTCGTGCATCCGCTCCCGCTCGACCGCCCGTGCCTGGGCGAGTGCCAGGTGGTTGGCGCGGTAGCGCAGGGTGAGCGGGACGCCGTTCAGGTTGCCGACGACCAGCGGGTAGCGGTCGACGAGCCGGGCGCGCTGGGAGGCGGTGAGGCCGGCGAAGAAGCGGGCGAGCCGGTCGGGCGCCGATCCGGCCTCCGGCAGGGCCATGCCGTCGATGCCGTCACGCGCCCAGGCGGCCAACGACGCAGTACGGAGGTCGGAGGCGCCCTCGTGGTGGCGTATCGCGGTCCAGCCCGTGGTGGCCAGCAGGACGAACACCACGGCGAGAGCGAGCAGCGCGCGCCATGCGTTGAGGGTGGGGGAGGAGTCGAAGGAAGTCACTGCTGGCCACCCTAGGAGAAGCGTGGGGCTCGCCGCGAAATCCGTGACACACATCACGTTTCAGGGCGGGGGTGGCTGAGGCTCCGTCACGCTTCGTGTGCGCTCGGCATGCCCGGCGTGCGCGCCGGGGCGCGCCAGTCCGTCGCGAGCGCCGGTTCGAGGTGGTCCAGGTACAGCTCGGTCAGTGACCGGATCGACTCCATGCTGGCGTCCTCGCCCTGCCCCCACAGCCGCCCCGTGACCCGCATGACTCCGGTGAACGCCGCCACGGCGATGCGCGGCCGCGGGTCGGCGTCGAGGTCGAGCCCCTCGCGCTCGGCGATGATCCGGGCGGTGCGCTCCTCCAGCTCGGTCGAGCGGCGCAGATGGGCGGCGAGCAGCGCGGGCGTCGATTCGATCATCAGGTAGGCGCGCATGTGCAGTTCGACCGGTACGACGGCTTCGATCGCTTCGCCGATGGTGTTCCAGGCGCAGAGGACCGCGTTGCGCATCGCGGCGAACGGCCGCTCCTGCGGCGGGCGTACGAGCAGCTCGGCCACGAAGTGCGACTCCACCATCTCCTGGACGGCGAAGGCGACTTCCTCCTTGCTGGCGAAGTAGCGGAAGAAGGTGCGCTGGGAGACCTCCACGGCGTCGGCGATCTCGTCGACGGTCGTGCGCTCGTACCCCTGTGTGGTGAAGAGCTCGAGCGCGACGCGCAGGAGGGCGTCGCGGGTGCGCTGCTTCTTGCGCTCACGCAGTCCCGTGGTCGCCTCGCCGGCCGCCTGCTGTTCGGTCATTCGTGGGTACGCCTCTTCCGCCTTTTGTCCAGCTCAGGATACCTGTGAGCTACGTGACAGTTACCGGCTTGTGAATTTGTTTGTCAACTGTCAGTGACTGACATTAGCGTGGTGGGTATGACTAGTCAGACCACCATCGACAAGGCGCCGCCGCCGCAGGATCCCGCGCCCGCGCCGGCCAAGGGGCTCCGTGGCCACCCCTGGCTGACGCTCTTCTCCGTGGCGATCGGCGTGATGATGGTCGCGCTCGACGGCACGATCGTCGCGATCGCCAACCCCGCCATCCAGAAGGACCTCGGCGCCTCGCTCGCCGACGTCCAGTGGATCACCAACGGCTACCTCCTCGCCCTCGCCGTCGCCCTGATCACCGCGGGCAAGCTCGGCGACCGCTTCGGCCACCGCCAGACCTTCCTCATAGGCATCGCCGGCTTCGCTCTCGCCTCCGGGGCCATCGGCCTGTCCAGCGAGATCTCTCTGGTCATCGCCTTCCGCGTACTTCAGGGACTGTTCGGCGCACTCCTCATGCCGGCAGCGCTCGGCCTGCTCCGCGCCACCTTCCCGGCCGAGAAGCTGAACATGGCCATCGGCATCTGGGGCATGGTCATCGGCGCCTCCACCGCGGGCGGCCCGATCGTCGGCGGCCTGCTCGTCGAGCACGTCAACTGGCAGTCCGTCTTCTTCATCAACGTGCCCGTCGGGATCGTCGCGTTGGTCTTCGGCCTGGTGATCCTCAAGGACCACCGCGCGGAGAACGCCCCGCGCTCCTTCGACATCCCCGGCATCGTGCTGCTCTCCGGCGCGATGTTCGCCCTCATCTGGGGCATCATCAAGGCCGGCGAGTGGGGCTGGGACAGCCCCAGCACCTGGGCGTGGCTGGGCGCTTCGATCGTCTTCTTCGCGGTCTTCGCGGTCTGGGAGACGAAGGTCAAGGAACCGCTCATCCCGCTCGCCATGTTCCGGTCCGTCCCGCTCTCCGCGGGTGTCGTCCTCATGGTCCTCATGGCCATCGCCTTCATGGGCGGCCTGTTCTTCGTGACGTTCTTCCTCCAGGGCGTCCACGGCATGAGCCCGGTCGACAGCGGACTGCACCTGCTGCCGCTGACCGGCATGATGATCGTCTCCTCGCCGCTGGCGGGCGTGCTCATCACCAAGTTCGGCCCGCGGGTCCCGCTCGTCGGCGGCATGGTCGCCACCGCGACCGCCATGTTCGGCATGACGACTCTCACGGCCGGCACCAGCACCCTGATGATGTCGCTGTGGTTCGGCCTCCTCGGCCTCGGCCTCGCGCCGGTCATGGTCGGCGCCACCGAAGTCATCGTCGGCAACGCCCCGATGGAACTCTCCGGTGTCGCCGGCGGCCTCCAGCAGGCCGCCATGCAGGTCGGCGGCGCGCTCGGCACCGCGGTCCTCGGCGCGATCATGTCCTCGAAGGTCAGCGCCGACTTCGCGGGCAACTGGAAGGAGGCCGGCATCCCGATTCCGGCCGACCCCAAGCTGGAGGAGGCGGCCGAGTTCGCCGCCGTGCCCGCGAAGGAGCTCGCCAAGGCGGGCCTGGAACCGCCGGTGATCGAAAAGATCGGTGCGGTCATCCATGACACGTTCGTGTCGGGGATGCACCTCGCCTTCACGGTCGCGGGCATCGTCGCGGTCGTGGCGGCGCTCGTCGCCACCTTGACCAAGCGCGGCGGGAACGCGGACGCGGCCGCGGGCGGCGCCCACATCTGACGTCAACCTGTGTGCACGACAGCCCCGCCGGACGGTTCCTGCGGGGCTGTCGCCTATCCGGGTGGAACAGCCCTCGGCGTCTTCCGCCTCAGCGTTCCCGCAGCTCAGGGTGGGGCCAACTGATGCACACAACACGGGGGTTGATTCCGATGATGCGTACGACCGTCCTCGCGGCCGGGGCCCTGGCCGTCACCGCACTGCTGCCGCAGCCCGCCCACGCCGTGCCGCCGCGCCTCGGGGACTGTTCGGCCGGCGAGCTCTGCCTCTGGGCGAAGCCGGACTTCACGGGCGGCCGCCAGACCCACGAACTGTCCGGCACGGACATCGAGAGCTGCGTCCCGCTGCCGCCCGGCACCGACGCCCAGTCCGTCGCCAATCGGACGGGCCGGCCCGTCACGACGTACCAGTCCGCGGAGTGCGAGGAGACGGGCGAGTTCGACACGTATCCCGGCGGAGGCACATGGGTTCCCCAATCCCCCTACCGCGTGCGGGCATTCAAGATGTGGGAGAACTGAGGGGGATGCGCGCGGGAAAGCGGGGCAATCGGTGGTCAAGCCCGGATCACACGAATTCCAGGGCACGACTCAGGGAGTGACCATGGCGAGCAACAGCCGCGCACACAGCCCGTCCAACGCCAGCGCCCTCAGCTGGATCTCGCTCATCTGCGGCATCATCGGCTTCTTCAGCTTCGGCATTGTCCTCGGCCCGGTCGCGCTGATCACCGGCTGGATCGCCATGGGCAAGCGCTTCAACACCGGCAATGTGCCGGCCGTGATCGGCTTCGTACTCGGCCTGATCATCACCGTCCTCGCGATCATCGCGCTGATAGGCGGCGCGGCCGTCTACGGAATGTCGATCTGACGCGCTACGCAGGTCGCTGCGGCGCAGGGGCCGCCGTCCCCACCGGCGGCCCCTCGCGCATGCCGGGAGCCGGGAGCACCGTCCCCGACGTCAGCTCCGAGACCTGCGCCCGCAGCGCCCGGACTTCCTCCGTGAGCAGCGCGATCGCGGCCGTCTGGCGGCGCTCCTCGACGTCGTCCCGCTCGAAGCGGGAGATGAACCAGGCCGCTATGTTCGCCGTCACCACACCCAGCAGCGCTATCCCCGAGAGCATCAGCCCCACCGCCAGCACCCGCCCGAGCCCGGTCGTGGGCGAGTGGTCGCCGTACCCGACCGTCGTCATCGTTGTGAACGACCACCACACCGCGTCACCCAGCGTCTTGATGTTCCCACCGGGCGCGTCCCGCTCGACCTCCAGCACGGCCAGCGAGCCGAACATCAGCAGGCCGATCACCGCGCCGCCGACGTACGTCGTGAGCTGTATCTGCGGGGCCATCCGGGCCCGCCGGCCGACCAGCAGCAGCGTGGAGACGAGCCGCAGCAGCTGGAGCGGCCGCAGCAGCGGCAGCAGTACCGCGAGCAGGTCCAGCGGGTGGCTGCGGACGAAGAGGCGCTTGCTGGGGGACAGCCCCAGCCGTACGACGTAGTCCAGGGCGAACGCACCCCAGACCACCCACTCGGTCGCCGCACAGACCCGCCGCACGGCGCCGCCCGCGTCGGGCGCGACTATCGGCACCGCGTACGCGAGAGCGAAGGCCCCCGCCAGCCCCAGCAGAAGCCCCTGTGTGCGCTGTTCCCACTGGACCTGCGCGGTCTGTATCTTCCTGCCCGCATTCATGCCCGCATCGTAGGGAACGCCGAAGGGCGGCGAGACCCTCGGGTCTCGCCGCCCTTCGCACGCACAGGCCTGTTACGCGTCGCCCCCGGCCGCACCGGGATCGGCCGCCGTCACGTCCAGCAGCTGGTAGCGGTCGACCGCCTGCTTCAGCGCCGAGCGGTCGATCCTGCCTTCCTTGGCGAGCTCGGTGAGCACCGCCAGGACGATCGACTGCGCGTCGATGTGGAAGTAGCGGCGGGCCGCCCCACGCGTGTCGGCGAAGCCGAAGCCGTCCGCACCGAGCGAGGTGTACGTACCCGGCACCCAGCGCGAGATCTGGTCCGGAACCGAACGCATCCAGTCGGAGACCGCCACGAACGGACCCTGAGCACCGGAGAGCTTCTGCGTCACGTACGGAACCCGCATCTCCTCCTCCGGGTGGAGCAGGTTGTACTCCTCCGCCGAGACCGCGTCGCGGCGCAGCTCGTTCCAGGAGGTCGCGGACCAGACGTCGGCCTTGACGTTCCACTCGTCGGCGAGCATCCGCTGCGCCTCGACCGCCCACGGCACCGCCACACCGGAGGCCATGATCTGGGCCGGAATCGAGCCCTTCTCGCCCTCCTTGAAGCGGTAGATGCCCTTGAGGATGCCTTCGGCGTCCACGTTCTCGGGCTCCGCCGGGTGCTGGATCGGCTCGTTGTAGACGGTCAGGTAGTAGAAGACGTCCTCGCCGTGGGGGAATTCGGCCGTCGCGCCGTACATCCGCTTCAGGCCGTCCTGCACGATGTGCGCGATCTCGTACCCGAACGCCGGGTCGTAGCTGACACAGCCCGGGTTCGTCGAGGCGAGCAGCTGCGAGTGGCCGTCCGCGTGCTGGAGACCCTCACCGGTCAGGGTCGTACGACCGGCGGTCGCACCCAGGACGAATCCGCGCGCGAGCTGGTCGGCCATCTGCCAGAACTGGTCGCCGGTCCGCTGGAAACCGAACATCGAGTAGAAGACGTAGACCGGGATCAGCGGCTCGCCGTGCGTGGCGTACGCCGAACCCGCCGCGATCAGCGAGGCCGTGCAGCCCGCCTCGGAGATGCCGTCGTGCAGCATCTGACCGGTCGGGGACTCCTTGTACGCGAGCAGCAGCTCGCGGTCGACCGCCTCGTACTGCTGACCCAGCGGGTTGTAGATCTTCGCACTCGGGAAGAACGCGTCCATGCCGAAGGTGCGGTACTCGTCGGGCGCGATCAGCACGAAGCGCTTGCCGATCTCCTTGTCCCGCATGAGGTCCTTGAGCACGCGCACGAACGCCATGGTCGTGGCGATCGACTGCTGACCGGACCCCTTCTTCGCAGCCGCGTACGTCTTCTCGACCGGCAGCGGCAGCGGCTTCGCCCGGACGACACGGGTCGGGACGTACCCGCCGAGGCCGTTGCGGCGGTCGTGCATGTACTGGATCTCTTCGGAGTCGCGACCCGGGTGGTAGTACGGCGGATAGCCCTCGTCCAGCTGCTTGTCCGTGATCGGGATGTGCAGCCGGTCGCGGAAGCGCTTCAGATCCTCGACCGTCAGCTTCTTCATCTGGTGGGTCGCGTTGCGGCCCTCGAAGTTCGGCCCCAGCGTCCAGCCCTTGACGGTCTGGGCGAGGATCACGGTCGGCTGGCCCTTGTGCGCCTTGGCCGCCGCGTACGCCGCGTACACCTTCTTGTGGTCGTGACCGCCGCGTCCCAGGTGCAGGATCTGGTCGTCGGTCATGTTCTCGACCATGGCGCGCAGCCGGTGGTCGTCACCGAAGAAGTGGTTGCGGATGTACGCGCCCGTCTCCGTCGCGTACGTCTGGAACTGGCCGTCCGGGGTCGTGTTGAGCTTGTTGACCAGCACGCCGTCGCGGTCCTGCGCGAGCAGCGGGTCCCAGCTCCGGTCCCAGACCAGCTTGATGACATTCCAGCCGGCGCCCCGGAACTGCGACTCCAGCTCCTGGATGACCTTGCCGTTGCCGCGCACCGGGCCGTCGAGGCGCTGCAGGTTGCAGTTGACGACGAAGGTCAGGTTGTCCAGGCCCTCGCGGGCGGCGATGGACAGCTGGCCGAGCGACTCGGGCTCGTCCATCTCGCCGTCGCCGAGATACGCCCAGACATGCGACTTGGAGGTGTCGGCGATGCCGCGCGCCTCCATGTAGCGGTTCATCCGCGCCTGGTAGATCGCACCGAGGGGGCCGAGACCCATCGAGACGGTCGGGAACTCCCAGAAGTCGGGCATCAGCCGCGGGTGCGGGTACGACGACAGGCCGTACGGAGCCTTCGACTTCTCCTGGCGGAAGGCGTCGAGCTGCTGCTCGCTCAGCCGGTCCAGCAGGAACGCGCGGGCGTAGATACCGGGGGACGCGTGCCCCTGGAAGAAGATCTGGTCGCCGCCGTCGCCCTCGTCCTTGCCGCGGAAGAAGTGGTTGAAGCCGACGTCGTACAGGGAGGCCGAAGAGGCGAACGTCGCGATGTGACCGCCGACGCCGATCCCCGGGCGCTGCGCACGCGACACCATCACGGCCGCGTTCCAGCGGGTCGCGTTGAGGACCTTGCGCTCGATCTCCTCGTTGCCGGGGAAGAACGGCTCGTCCCTGGTGGCGATGGTGTTGACGTAGTCCGTGCTGCGCATCTCGGGGACGGCCACGCGCTTCTCGCGCGCGCGCTCGATGAGGCGGAGCATCAGGTAGCGGGCGCGCTCACGGCCCCGCTCGTCGACGGCGGCGTCGAGAGAATCGAGCCATTCCTGGGTCTCTTCAGGATCGAAGTCCGGGACCTGGCTCGGAAGGCCGCCAATGATGATCGGATTACGATCGGATCCGGAAGCCACGCTGTTCCTTCGCTGGTTGGGTCTTGAGGGCTGTCGCGCCGCCTCCATCGTGTACCCCGGAATCGCAAACGTCATCTCTACCGAGGGGTAACCCCCACGCGGTACGAGGTTCGGCGTCAGCCCGAGGATGGGTCCGGCCAAATCGCAACCTTACGCCCAACTCGTTTATGCGTTCGGTAAGGCTGTTTCGGGTCCGATTGGCCTACCGAAGCCGCGTAGGCTTACAAACGTGTCGCAATGGTGTGGGATGGATCACCGGGACCGTCTCCGACCAGGTCTGGAGTTGCGGTGAACCGGCCCCATCCGTCACCGTTTCGGCTGTCTCCACGGCCGGGTACTTGCGCGATCGGTCCCGCACGTGTGGACTACGGCCAACGCCCACGCACGCGCGTGGACCGAAGGTATTCCCCAAAACATGATCAGGAGGCAATCCGTGAGCGCGACCGCGGACCACGCGGAGGAGCGGACCAACCCGGCAGTACGCCTGGGGTTCGTGCCCGGACAGGTGGTCCAGGAGATCGGCTACGACGACGACGTCGAGCAGGAACTCCGTGAGGGCATTGAGGCGATCACCGGCCAGGAAATCGTCGACGAAGACTACGACGACGTCGCTGACGTCGTTGTTCTCTGGTTCCGTGACGAGGACGGCGACCTTACGGACGCGCTGGTGGACGCCATCGGTCTGCTCGAGGACGGCGGCACGGTTCTGCTGCTGACCCCGAAGACCGGCCGCGACGGCTACGTCGAGCCCAGCGACATCAGCGAGGCCGCCCAGACGGCGGGCCTGTCGCAGACCAAGACCGTCAGCGCGGGCAAGGACTGGAGCGCCGGCCGGCTGGTGACCCCCAAGGGCAAGCGCTGAGCCACCGCCGCGTCCGAGCAGACTCCTCATGAGCAGGCTGCGCCCAAGGCGAACCAGGGCCCCCGCCGACATCTGTCGGCGGGGGCCCTGTGCGTACGCTGTCCCGGACACCAATGGTCCAGTGAGGGGATGCGCACCATGGCGATCGAGGCCGGCACCCTGGCCCCGGACTTCGTACTGAAGGACAACCACGGCCGCACGGTGCGGCTGTCCGACTTCCGGCTCGGCGCCGACTTCCCCGGCGACGCCAGGAACGTGGTGCTGCTCTTCTACCCGTTCGCCTTCACCGGTGTCTGTACCGGCGAGCTGCGCGCGCTCAGCGACGAACTGCCGCAGTTCGTCAACGACGACGTACAGCTGCTCGCCGTGTCCGCGGACTCCATCCACACCCTCCGCGTCTACGCCGAGCAGGAGGGCTTCGCATTCCCGCTGCTGTCGGACTTCTGGCCGCACGGTGACGCCTCCCGCGCGTACGGCGTCTTCGACGAGGACAAGGGCTGCGCGGTCCGCGGGACCTTCGTCATCGACAAGGAGGGCATCGTGCGCTGGAGCGTGGTGAACGGTCTGCCCGACGCGCGCGACCTGAACGACTACCTCAAGGCACTCGGCACGCTCTGAGCGCCCGGACCGGACGCCCGGCCCGAACACCCGAAAAATCGGGACACCGGGCATGCTGCGTACGGGAACCGGTCACTAGGATCGAGTCGTTGATCCGATGCCAGCGCATTACGGGGGTCCCTCGGCCCCTCGACACACATGGGAGGACTCGTGGGAGTCAGCCTCAGCAAGGGCGGCAACGTCTCGCTGACCAAGGCAGCCCCCAACCTGACCGCGGTCATCGTCGGTCTGGGCTGGGACGCTCGTACCACCACCGGGGGTGACTTCGACCTCGACGCCAGCGCCCTGCTGACCAACGCTGAGGGCAAGGTCACCAACGACTCGAACTTCGTCTTCTTCAACAACCTCAAGAGCCCCGACGGCTCGGTCGAGCACACCGGCGACAACACCACGGGTGAGGGCGAGGGCGACGACGAGGTCATCAAGGTGAACCTGGCCGGCGTGCCGGCGGACGTCGCCAAGATCGTGTTCCCGGTCTCGATCTACGAGGCCGAGGCCAGGCAGCAGAGCTTCGGCCAGGTCCGCAACGCGTACATCCGCGTCGTGAACCAGGCGGACAACACGGAGCTGGCGCGCTACGACCTGAGCGAGGACGCCTCGACCGAGACCGCGATGGTCTTCGGCGAGCTGTACCGCAACCAGGCGGAATGGAAGTTCCGGGCCATCGGTCAGGGGTACGCCTCGGGTCTGCGCGGCATCGCGCAGGACTTCGGCGTCAACGTCTGAGCGAGCCCCCGTCCCGTCCGGCGCCGCACGCGCACGTGCGGCGCCGGACGTGCTCTCACCACTGATTCCGTACCGCGGGGAGGAAGCAAGATCATGGGTGTCACGCTCGCCAAGGGAGGCAATGTCTCCCTCTCCAAGGCCGCACCGAACCTCACCCAGGTGCTGGTCGGGCTCGGCTGGGACGCGCGCTCCACCACCGGAGCCCCCTTCGACCTCGATGCCAGCGCGCTGCTGTGCCAGAACGGCCGGGTGCTCGGCGACGAGTACTTCGTCTTCTACAACAACCTCAAGAGCCCCGAAGGCTCCGTCGAGCACACCGGTGACAACCTGACGGGTGAGGGCGAGGGCGACGACGAGTCGATGATCATCGACCTCTCCCTTGTGCCCGAGCGGTGCGACAAGATCGTCTTTCCGGTGTCGATTCATGACGCCGACAATCGCGGGCAGACGTTCGGCCAGGTCAGCAACGCTTTCATTCGAGTGGTGAACCAGGCCGACGGTCAGGAACTCGCCCGCTACGACCTCTCCGAGGACGCCTCCAGCGAGACCGCGATGATCTTCGGCGAGGTGTACCGGTACGGCGGGGAGTGGAAGTTCCGAGCCGTTGGGCAGGGGTATGCGTCGGGGCTCCGGGGCATCGCCCTAGACTTCGGGGTCAACGTTTCGTAAAGCCGCGCACGGCGCGGGGGAGACCCGTACTTACACGATGGGGTAGCCAGTGGTTCTGAAAACCTTCGGCTGGTCGTTTGCCGTCACGGCACTCGGACTGGCTTTCGCCGCCTGGCAGTGGGGGTGGGAGGCGTTCGGGGTCGTACTGATCCTGTCGATCCTCGAGATCTCACTGTCCTTCGACAACGCGGTCGTCAACGCCGGAATTCTGAAGAAGATGAATGCCTTCTGGCAGAAGATCTTCCTCACGGTCGGCATCCTGATCGCGGTCTTCGGTATGCGGCTGGTCTTCCCTGTCGCCATCGTCGCGATCAGCGCCAAGGTCGGTCCCATCGAGGCGATTCAGCTCGCGATGGACCAGCCCGACCAGTACGAGGCCCTGGTCACGGACGCCCACCCGGCGATCGCGGCCTTCGGTGGGATGTTCCTGCTGATGATCTTCCTGGACTTCATTTTCGAGGACCGGGACATCAAGTGGCTCGCCTGGCTCGAGCGTCCGCTGGCCAAGCTCGGCAAGGTCGACATGCTGTCGGTCTGCATCGCGCTGATCGCCCTGCTCGCCACGGCGATGACCTTCGCGACCCACGCGCACACCAGCACGGGATACCAGGACAAGTCGGCCACGGTGCTGCTCTCCGGCGTCGCCGGCCTGATCACGTACCTCATCGTCGGCGGTCTCTCCAGCCACTTCGAGAACAAGATCGAGGAAGAAGAGGAACGCGAGCACGAGGAGGAGGAGAAGGCCAAGGCGGAAGGCAAGGACCTGTCGGTCGTCGGCCTGGCCGGCAAGGCCGCGTTCTTCCTCTTCCTCTACCTGGAAGTCCTCGACGCCTCGTTCTCGTTCGACGGCGTCATCGGCGCCTTCGCCATCACGAACCACATCTTCTGGATGGCGCTCGGCCTCGGTATCGGCGCGATGTACGTACGTTCGCTGACGGTCTACCTGGTCCGTCAGGGCACCCTCGACGACTACGTCTACCTGGAGCACGGCGCGCACTACGCGATCGGTGCGCTCGCGGTCATCCTGCTGATCACCATCGAGCACGAGATCAGCGAGATCATCACCGGCCTCGTCGGTGTCATCCTGATCGCCGCCTCCTTCTGGTCCTCGATCCGCCGCAACAAGAGGCTCGAGGCAGCCGAGGGCGGCAACGGGCCGGCCCCGGGGGACAAGACTGAGGTCCCGTCCGGGGTGTGACCCCGTAGGGATTGAGGAACGCTCTCAGCGGGGCGGTCATGAGGCGTCGGCCTCGGGGCCGCCCCGTCGGCCTGCGTGGGGACGCTGCGTCGTGTACGAGACACCTGGGGGTGGGTGGGATGGCTATCTGGGACAGCCTGCGGCGGGACAGGTCGGCCGATCAGTTCGCGTCCGGAAGCGCCGCGGCCAACGCGATCGAACTGACCAAGCGGAACCCGTCGGTCTCGCTCACGAAACAGGGCGCGGCCACCGGCAATCTGCGCGTCAACCTCTCGTGGCGGATGCGCACCTCGGACATCGGGGGAAAACAGCGGCGCGATGGCAGCGTGCTGCGCCGGCCGTTCAAGTTCTTCCAGCCGGAGCTGGTGCAGGCGCACACCCAGGGCGTGGTCAACGTCGACCTGGATCTGGGCTGCCTCTACGAACTGGTGGACGGCACGAAGGGCGTCGTACAGCCGCTGGGCAGCTTCTTCGGAAGCCTGAACGCGCCGCCGTACGTCAAGCTCAGCGGTGACGACCGGTTCGGCTCCCCGTCGGGCGAGACGATCTACGTGAACCTCGACCACCGCGAGGAGATCAAGCGGCTGCTGGTGTTCGTCTACATCTACGACCAGACACCGGCCTTCGACCGCACGCACGCCGTGGTGACGCTGTTCCCGAGCAACGGCCCGCGCATCGAGATCGAACTGGACGAGCGCGCCCCGCAGGCACGCTCGTGCGCGGTCTTCACCGTCGAGAACGTCAAGGGCGACTTGATGGTGCGCCGCGAGGTGAAGTTCGTCTACGGCTTCCAGGCGGAACTGGACCGGCTGTACGGCTGGGGCCTGCAGTGGGGCCGCGGCTACAAGACGAGGACGTAGGTCGGCAGCGGCCGGGGGAAAGCCCCCGAGCGCAGCCTCTACTGGGCGCGGACGAACTGCGGCCCCTGAGGCGGCAGCCGGAAGTTCGGGTCCGGGGCGAAGGCGGCGGCCGCGGCCGGCTGCGGATACCCGTACGCGGGCTGGGTGGACGCCGACTGGGGGTAGCCGTAGGCGGGTGCCCCCGCCCCCTGGGGCGACGCGGAGGGCTGCGGATACCCGTACGCGGGCTGCATGGGCTGTGTGGGCTCGGCCGGGGTCGCATGGGCCGCCCCGGGGCCCGCGGCGCCGGTGGCCGACGCCTCCGGCCTCGCGGCCGCCTCGCCCGCCCCGCCCGACTCCTCGGTCTCGTCCACGGAGATCCCGTGGTCCGTGGCCAGCCCGATCAGTCCGTTGGAGTAGCCCTCACCCAGTGCCCTGAATTTCCAGCCCTCGCCCCGCCGGTAGAGCTCCCCGCAGATCAGCGCGGTCTCCGCCCCCGTCTCGGGCCTGACCTCGAAGTACGCGAGCGGCTCACCGCTTCCGGCCGCGGAGGCGTCGTACACCTGGATGCACAAATCCCGTACGCGTTCGAACGGCACGTCGTCCGTCGAGGCGACGATCAAGACCCGGTCCACGGCCGGCTCGAGCGCCGCGAGATCCGTCTGCACCGAGTCGGTGACGCCGTCGGGCAGTCGCTTCTTGCCCAGGCTCCGTACCAGGCCCGAAGGGTGGCGCGGCTGGTTGTAGAAGACGAAGTCCTGGTCGGAGCGTACGCGCCGGTCCACGCCGAGAAGCAGGGCCGAGGCATCCACCTCGGGCACGTCGGGGCCGGGAGTCCAGCGCAGCACAGCCCTTACGGCTGTGGCTTCGAGCGGTACATTCGAGCCCTTCAGCATGGCGTGCGTCATGTCGGTCATCCTGCCTCCCCGGGGCTCCCCCCTACAACGCGGGGGCCCATACACGCACAAGTGGCTTCACGTGGGTAACCTGAAATTCACGCGTGCGGGGAACTCTTGACACGGTCCCTACGTACTATTACCGGCCATACAACGATCGGCCGACACGGCAGCACGGGGGGATTTACATGCGTCATTTCGGGCATATCCCGCCTACTGTCCGGGAGAACCTGTTCCACCAGGAGCCGGTCGCATTCGACGCCGGCTCCCCGGCCCGTACGCTCTCCGCCGCCCTCGGCGCCACGCTCTACAGCCCGGCCACCCGGCCGCGGCTCGCCGACGACGTGGCCAAGCAGGCGGGGCGCGGAGTCGTGTCCATGGTGCTCTGCCTGGAAGATTCCATCGACGACGCGGAAGTCGCCGGGGCCGAGGAGAACCTCGTCCGGCAGTTCGCGGAGCTCGACGCGCGGGGCACGGAGGTGCCGCTGCTGTTCGTCCGGGTCCGGGAGCCCGCGCAGATTCGCGACCTGGTACACCGGCTCGGCCCCTCGGCGCGCCTGCTGTCCGGATTCGTACTGCCGAAGTTCACCGAGGAGCGGGGCGTCGCCTTCCTGGAGGCCCTCACGGCCGCAGAGGCGGCGAACGGGCACCGGCTGTTCGCCATGCCCGTGCTCGAATCGCCGCAACTGCTCCACCTGGAGACCCGCGCCGAGACGCTCCGCGGCATCGCCCGGACCGTCGACAAGTACCGCGAGCGGGTGCTCGCCCTGCGGCTTGGCGTCACCGACTTCTGCTCGGCGTACGGCCTGCGCAGGGCGCCCGACATGACGGCGTACGACGTGCAGATCGTGGCCGGGGTCATCGCCGACGTGGTCAATGTGCTCGGCCGCTCGGACGGCACGGGCTTCACGATCACCGGCCCGGTGTGGGAGTACTTCCGGGTCCAGGAGCGGATGTTCAAGCCGCAGCTGCGCCGCAGCCCCTTCGTGGGGCAGGCGGAGGCGCTGCGCGCGTCGCTCATCGAGCACGACATGGACGGGCTGCTGCGGGAGATCTCGCTGGACCGCGCCAACGGGCTGCTGGGCAAGACCTGCATCCACCCGTCGCACGTCCTGCCCGTGCACGCGCTGTCGGTGGTCAGCCATGAGGAATTCAGCGACGCGCAGGACATCCTGCGGCCGGATCGGGGCGGCGGCGGAGTGATGCGTTCCGCGTATACGAACAAGATGAACGAAGTGAAGCCGCACCGCGCGTGGGCCGAGCGCACGCTGCTGCGCGCCGAGGTTTTCGGCGTGGCGCGCGAGGACATCGGCTTCGTGGAGCTGCTGACAGCGGGAATAGCCGACTGAGATGGGGACGGACGACGTGGTGTGGTCGGGATCGTGGGTCGCGGAGCGGCTCGGCGTCGAACTCGTCGGCGACGGCGAGGGGCAGGGGCCGGGCGGGCTGCACGATCTGCTGGGCCTGGCCCTGCGCCGCAATCCGAAGCGGGCCCATCTGCTGGTCTCGAACGTGCTGGGCAAGCACGTTCCGCAGCTGCCGTCGCGGGTGTACGGAGCGGGGTTCGCGCTCGGCGAGGACGTACGGAAGCTGCTGGGCGACGAGGTGGCCGCCCGTGCGGTGGTCCTCGGGTACGCCGAGACGGCGACCGGTCTCGGCCACGCCGTCGCGGACGGCGTGGGTGTGGCGCCGTACCTCCACTCGACGCGCCGCCCGGTCGACGGCGTCGCCACGGCCGGCGGCTTCGAGGAGTCCCACTCGCACGCCACGTCCCATCTGCTGCTGCCCGAGGACCCGGAACTGCTGGCCGGCGACGGGCCGCTGGTCCTGGTCGACGACGAGTTCTCCACCGGCAACACGGTCCTCAACACCATCCGCGACCTGCACGAGCGCCACCCGCGCGAGTGGTACGTGATCGTGGCCCTGGCCGACATGCGCTCGGCCCGGGACCGGGGGCGGCTGGAGGAGTTCGCGCGCGAGATCGGCGCCCGGGTCGATCTGATCGCGATGGCCTCGGGCACGGTCCGCCTGCCGGACGGCGTACTGGAAAAGGGCCAGGCCCTGGTGGCGCGGTACGACGTCACCCCGCCGCCCGGACCGCGTCCGGCGGCCCCTGCCGCCCCGGGGCCGGCCCGTGTGGAGCTCGGCTGGCCCGTCGGCGTGCCCGACGGTGGGCGGCACGGGTTCGTGCCCGCCCACCGGGCCGCGCTGGAGGCCGCGCTGCCGGGCATGGCGGAACGCATCGCCGGGGCGCTGCCCACCGGCGCCCGCCGCGTCCTGGTCCTCGGCTTCGAGGAGCTGATGTACGCACCGCTCAGGCTGGCCACGGCGCTGGAGGAGCGGATCGACGCCGAGGTGCGGTACTCGACCACCACACGCTCGCCCGTGCTCGCCGTCGACGACCCGGGCTACGCCATCCGCACGCGGATCGTCTTCCCCGCACACGACAACCCCGCCGACGGGCCGGGGACGCGCTACGCCTACAACGTCGCGGGCGCCGGCTTCGACGCCGTGGTCGCCGTGGTCGACTCCGCCGCCGACACCTCCGCCCTGTACGCCCCGGACGGCCTCCTCGCCCGCCTCGCCGCCCACACCGGGCACGTCGTGCTGGCTGTCGTCCCTTCGTACATACCCGGTGCGCCCCGCATACCCGACGAGGCCCCCGAGCAAGCCCCCCGACGGCAGGAGCCGCCCATGCCCGAGCCCCTCCGCGGCCCCGCCTTCTCCTCCTACGCACCCGAGGACGTCGGCTGGCTCCTCCAGGACCTCTCGGACGTCGAGCTCGAGGCCCCGACCGAGGAGCGCGAGGAAGCGATCCAGAGCGGCGGCGCGCACTACGCCGAGTCGCTGCCCGTCGAGTACCAGCCGACCGCCCAGTACCAGCAGCTGTTCAAGGCGGCCCTGGACACCTCGGCGGCCCGCATCGCCCGGGCCGTCGCCACCGTCACCGAAACGGTTTTCGCGGAGCGCTCACCACGCCCCGTGCTGGTGTCCCTCGCCCGCGCCGGCACCCCCGTCGGCGTACTCATGCGGCGCTACGCCCAGCACCGGCACGGCCTCGACCTCCCGCACTACGCGGTCTCCATCGTCCGCGGCCGCGGCATCGACGAGACCGCCCTGCGCTGGCTCGCCGCGCACCACGACCCGGCCGACGTGGTCTTCGTCGACGGCTGGACGGGCAAGGGCGCGATCACCCGCGAACTCGCCCAGGCCCTGGACGACTTCGCCGCCAGGACCGGCATCCATGGCTTCGACCCCGAGATCGCGGTCCTGGCCGACCCCGGCGGCTGTGTGAAGACGTACGGCACCCGCGAGGACTTCCTCATCCCGTCCGCCTGCCTCAACTCCACTGTCTCCGGCCTGATCTCGCGCACGGTCCTGCGCTCCGATCTCGTCGGGCCCGACGACTTCCACGGGGCGAAGTTCTACCGCGAACTCGCCGACGCCGACGTGTCCGGTCTCTTCCTCGACACCGTCGCCGCACGCTTCGACGAGGTCGCGGACGCCGTGGACGCCGAGGTCAAGGAACTGCTGTCGGCGGACCGCGCGCCCACCTGGGAGGGCTGGGCCGCCGTGGAGCGGATCAGCGAGGAGTACGGCATCCATGACGTGAACCTCGTCAAGCCCGGCGTCGGCGAGGCCACCCGGGTCCTGCTGCGCCGCGTCCCGTGGAAGATCCTCGCCAAGCGCGACGCCGGCGCCGACCTGGACCACGTACGGCTCCTGGCGGAGCAGCGCGGCGTCCCGGTCGAAGAGGTCGACGGGCTCCCGTACACCTGCGTCGGACTGATCCACCCCCAGTACACACGCGGCGCCACCGGCGCGGACGGCAAGGCGGTAGCAGCGAAGTGACCAGCCACCCTCCCGTCCTCGTCGCCAGCGACCTCGACCGCACCCTGATCTACTCGACCGCCGCTCTCGGCCTGCGCATGCCCGACGCCGAGGCGCCTCGGCTGCTCTGCGTCGAGGTGTACGAGAGCAAGCCGCTCTCCTACGTCACCGAGACCGCCGCCGGCCTGCTGGGGCAGCTCGCCGCCGAGACCTGCTTCGTGCCGACGACCACCCGCACCCGCGAGCAGTACCACCGCATTCGGCTCCCCGTCCCCACCCCCCGTTTCGCCATCTGCGCCAACGGCGGTCATCTCCTGGTCGACGGAGTGTCCGACCCGGACTGGCAGGTCCAGGTGGCCGGGAGGCTCGCGGACGAGTGCGCCCCCCTGGCCGAGATCCGTGCGCACCTCGCCGCCGCCGCCGACCCCGCATGGCTGCTCAAGGAGCGGGTCGCCGAGGACCTCTTCGCCTACCTCGTCGTCGAACGCGCGCTGCTGCCGGACGAGTGGGTCAAGGAACTCGGGGAATGGGCTGAGGAACGAGGCTGGGCGGTCTCGCTCCAGGGCCGCAAGATCTACGCCGTACCGAAGCCGCTCACCAAGAGCGCGGCCATGCGCGAGGTGGCCCGCCGCACCGGCGCCACCCTCACCCTTGCCGCAGGTGACTCCCTCCTGGACGCGGACCTGCTGCTGGCCGCGGACCAGGGGTGGCGGCCCGGACACGGCGAGCTGGCCGACACGGGCTGGACCGCCCCGCGCGTCACCGTCCTGCCGGAGGCGGGTGTCGCGGCGGGCGAGGAGATCCTGCGCTCCTTCATCCGCGCCGCCGGCCGGCACCAGGCCTGAGCACCCGGCCGCCGACGAAGAGAAGCACCGCCAGCCCGGCCCCCACGAGCACCACCTTCGAGTACGCGGAGACATAACCCGTCACGTCCTGCCAGTTCTCGCCCAGTGCGTAACCGGCGAGGACGAAGACGGTGTTCCACAGTGCGCTGCCGAGCGTGGTGAGCCCGAGGAAGACCGGCAGCGGCATGCGCTCGACGCCCGCCGGTACCGATATCAGGCTGCGGAAGACCGGGATCATACGGCCGAACAGCACCGCCTTGGTGCCGTGCCGCAGGAACCACGCCTCGGTGCGCTCAATGTCGGAAACCTTCACCAGCGGCAGCCTGGCGGCTATCGCGACGGTCCGCTCGCGCCCGAGCATCGCACCCACCCCGTACAGCGCGAGGGCGCCGATCACCGAGCCCGCCGTGGTCCACAACAGGGCGGCGACGAGACTCATCCGGCCCGTGCTCGCCGCGAATCCGGCCAGCGGCAGAATCACTTCGCTGGGCAGGGGAGGGAACAGGTTCTCCAGAGCGATGGCGATGCCCGCGCCCGGGGCCCCGAGGGTGTCCATCAGCGAGTCGACCCACTGTGGTGCGCTGCTTCCGATCATGCGCGTCACCATAGAATTCCGTGCCTGAAGCCACGCTGAAGAAGGCCGCGGGCCGACTACCGTGAGGGAACGCGATGAGCAAGGGAAACAGCACTCCACTCACCGACGAGCTGTACGCGTACATGCTGGCGCACAATCCGCCGCTGGACGACGTCCAGCGCGACCTCGTCGAGACCACCTACCGGCAGCTGCCCGAGCACGCGGGCATGCAGTCCGCCGAGGATCAGGGACCGCTCCTCGCCTTCCTGGTCCGACTGATCAGGGCAAGGCACATCGTCGAGGTCGGTACGTTCACCGGCTTCTCCGCGCTGTCGATGGCGCAGGCCCTGCCCGCCGACGGCCGGCTGATCACGTGCGACATCTCGGAGGAGTGGACGGCGTACGCACGCGAGGCGTGGGCGAAGGCCGGGGTCACCGACCGGGTCGAACTGCGCATCGGCCCGGCCCTGGACACGCTGCGCGCGATGCCCGCCGAGCCGCACATCGACTTCGCCTACCTCGACGCCGACAAGGTCAACTACGTCGCGTACTGGGAGGAGTTGGTGCCCAGGATGCGACAGGGCGGGGTCATCGCCACCGACAACGTCTTCTTCCACGGCGGCGTCACGGACCGCGACGCGACAGGCGCGGCGGCCGCGATCAAGGAGTTCAACGACCGGGTGACGGCCGACGCGCGCATGGAGAGCGTCATGGTCCCCGTGGCGGACGGGGTGACGCTCTCCAGGAAGCGCTGACCGTCAGCCGCAGCACCCACCGCCGCAGCATCCGCCGCCGCCCCCGCCGGAGGGCGCGGGGGAGGCGGACTTGGCCGTTCCGCCCACGGCGACGGCGGACAGCAGCTTGACGGTGTCGTCGTGCCCGTCCGGACAGGTGGCGGGCGCGGAGGACTCGGCCATCGGCCGGTTCAGCTCGAAGCTGGTGCCGCAGGAGCGGCAGCGGTACTCGTAACGGGGCATGCGCACAGGTTACTGAGTAGACGGCTGCCGGGTCGCCGCCCGGTCAGGAACCCGCGCCCCGTTCCTCCCGGATCTCCGAGACGACCCGCGCCACCGTCCGCCGTACCGCCTCGGTCTCGGTCAGGAAGTGCCAGTAGTCGGGGTGGCGCCCTTCGAGACCAGCGACGGCCCGGTCCAGCCGGGCCACCGAATCGTCCAGCGGGCGGGCATGCCGGGGATCGGGGGTGTTGCGCCCGGCCATGGCCAGTCGCTGGGCGTCCTTGATCGCGAACCGCGTCCGCTCGATCTCGTGCTGCGGGTCCTTGGACACGGCGTTGAGCTGCTGCAGCCGGTCCCCGGCGGCCGAAACCGCCTCGTCGGTGGAGTTCAGCAAGGCCCTGACCGTGCTCAGCAGGGAGGTGGCGTCGGGCCACCGCTGCTCGTCGCGGGCCTTCGCCGCCTCCTCGATCTTCTCCTCGGCCTGCCGGACGGTGCTCGCCGTCTGCGCGGGCACCGCCTGAAGGTCCTGCCAGCACGCGGCCGTGAACCGGCGCCGCAGCTCGCTCAGAATCGGCTCGACCTTGCCGGCCCGGGTCGTCAGGGCCTGCGCCCGGGTCCGCAGCGACACCAGCCGCCGGTCGATCTCCGCGGCCCGTTCCGGCAGCCGCTCGGCCTCGCTCCGTACGGCCTCGGCATCCCGCAGCACCCGGTCCGCGCGCTGCAGCGTCTCCGGCACGCCGTGCCGCCCGGCGCCCTGGTTGAGCTTGGTCAGCTCGGGCCCGAGGGCCGCGAGCCGCGCAGCGAGATCATCGGCCCTGAGCCCCGAGGCCCGTACGGCATCGAGGGCGTTGCTCGCCGCGAGAAGCGCCTGACGGGCCCGCTCCACGGCGGGCGCGAGCCGGGCGAGCTGCGACTCCGCCGTGTCGAGCAGAGGCCCGAGCCCTTGGGCGTACCGGTCGAGCTCGCCCTTGACCCGTACCAGCTCGTCCTTCGCCGTGCTCAGCTCCGCGCGCGCCTTGGCGGCGGTGGAGGCCTCCAGGTCGTCGCGGTCGAGGTCGTGGGCGTCGACGGCGGTGATGTACGTACGGCTGACCTCGTCGATACGCCGTCCCAGCGCAGCGAAGTCCTCCACGGCCTTGCGGCCCTTCGGCGAACTGTCCACCGCCGTGATCGTCTCGATCGAGATCCGCAGGTCGCGCTGAGCGGTGTCCAGCTCGTAGAAGGCCGCCGCGGCGGCGTCCTTGGCGGCCTGGGCGTCGGCGCGCACATTGTCCCCACGCCCGCCGAACCAGCGCCTCGTACCACCCCCGGCGAAGGCGAGGGGAAGCGCGGCGAGCAGTGGCACCGGCAGAAGCACGAGCGCGACGACGTCCATGACGGCACCCGCTTTCGTACGGCGGCGTACTCGCTGCGGGTACGGCTGCGCGTGTGTCGCCGTCACATCCCTCTCCCGTGCTGTGTCCGCCCCTGCCCGGTTCATTCTCCCACCAGGTAAAGACGAACACACGGGCTGGTTAGTTCGCGGTTCGCAGGGCGACTTCCCCGTTGTCGCTCCGCGCCCTCACCACATGCGGGCTGTTCTGGTCGCGCGGCACGTCGACGTCGAGGTCGCCGTTGTCGCTCTTCGCCGTCACGCTGTACGTGGCCTTCGGCAGGTCGATGCTGATCCCGCCGTTGTCACTCACGCTCTCCACGAGGTCCGGGACTGCCGTGAACGCCATCCGGACACTCCCGTTGTCGGAGTCGGCACTCACCCGCCCGGAGGAGATCCCCTCCGCGACGATTCCCCCGTTCTCGCTGGTCAGCTCCAGAGGCCCGCTGGAGTCCCTGACGGTCACCTTCCCGTTGTCGGAGCGGAGCGTCAGGGCGGTGTCGAAACCGGACGCCGTCACGCTCCCGTTGTCGTCCTTCACGGTCACGGCCACCCCGCGCGGCACCTTGACCCGGTGCCACGACTCGCAGTCGCTGACCACCGCGTCGCAGCGCTGCCCCAGGACGAGCTTCCCGTCCTTCAGCTCCCACGTGGCCTCCGGCCCCTCGCCGAGGAACACCCAGCCGTCGGACCGCCGGGTGACCTCGACGTCCTTCACGTCGGCCGGAACAAGCTCGAGCGCGGAGTTGTCCGCGTCGATGGTCAGCGCGTCCCCGCTGAACGCGAACGACCGCTGCTCGGCGGCCCCGTCCTCGGCCTCGGCGCCGCAGCCACTCAGCGCTACTACGCCGACGACAACGCTGCCGACGGCAAGAATGGTGCGGGTACGAAGTGCCACGGTGATCGATCCCCCAGGTAGTGCCTCGTGTGAGGCTTCACCGTACGAACGGATCCCGTCCGGGCACGATGCGGCCCACCACCGAAACCGTGGTGGGGTTATCCCCACCAGCCCGCACCCCGCCCTCGCAGGCCCCCACCGGACCTCTCGCGCGACCGCCCCACCAGGCAACCGATTGCAGTCCCGCCCGCCGACCCATGTACGCTGTTCCCTCATCCACGGGTGCGTAGCTCAGGGGTAGAGCGCTGCTCTTACAAAGCAGATGTCGGCGGTTCGAACCCGTCCGCGCCCACCAGTAGGAAGCACGACGAAGGCCCAGGTCACCGGCGGTAAGCCGGAAGCCTGGGCCTTGATCGTTCTGCCACCGTTACGGCGGGAGAGGGGCGTCGTGCCACTCACGTGCCAGATGCCTCATTTGGATCTCCCCCATCGGGTTCGGTCGGCCGCACTTTCTTGATCTGCTCGTCCACATGAGCGGCGATTGCGTGATCCCGACCGTTGACCAGGTGCTGGTAGATCAGCGCGGCTCGCACCGACGAGTGGCCCATGCGCTGCATCAGCTCACGCGTCGTGGCGCCACCGGTCGCGGCGAGGGTGTTTCCTGTGTGCCGGAGGTCGTGAAAGTGCACGTCCCCGAGCCCTGCCTTCTCGACAGCCCGCAGCCAGATGCGGCGGAAATTGTTCCGACGAAGCTGGCCACCTCGCGCTCCGGTGAACACCAGACCCATACGGCCCGACTCGGCGTGCTTGTCGAGATGCGCAGCCAGCTCGGCCCTCAGCGACGCCGGGAACGCGACGGTACGGACACCAGCCGCGCTCTTGGGGGCTTTGATCAGCAGCCCGTTTGTACGCGTTTCGGCGAGCGCGCGGCGTACGGAGACTGTGCGCCGTTCGAGGTCCACGTCACGGCGCTGCAGAGCGGCCAGCTCGCCGAAGCGCAGACCGGTGAAGGCAGCCAGGAGGATGAACACGCGGAACCTCGCGGGCACGGACTCAGCGAGCTGAAAGACTTCCACGACTTCCAGGAATGGCCGTTCGGCAGTCTTCGTGGCACCAGCGCCCTTGATGCGGCACGGATTGCGCTGGATCAGGCCATCGTCCACCGCCGTATTCATGATGGCGCGGAGGATCTGGTACGCCTTGGCCACCGTCGGCTCACCCACGCCCGCACCCAGGAGATCAGCCCGCCAGCGGCGGATCTGCGGTGTCGTGATCTCGCTCAGCACGGCGCGTTCGAAAGTGGGCAGGATGTGGAGACGCAGGGCGCTGCTATTGCGCTCCCGAGTGGTGGCGGCGTAGTCGCGTTCCTTGAACCAGGATTCTGCGTAGACACCGAACACGATCTTCTCGTCCGGATCCTGCCAGCGGCCCTCAATGATTTCGGCTTCCTTGCGCACCAGCCATCGGTCAGCGTCAGTCTGAGACGCGAATGTGTCAGGGGCCGAACGCAGCAGACCATCCGGGCCCGGGTACCGCGCTTGGAAGCGGCCAGACGGCAGCCTGCGCACCGAGCCAAACCGGCGACGCTTGCCCTTCCGGTTCGCCATCAGGCCACCGCCCCGAAGCGTCGACGACTCGTGGTGATCGGCTGGACAGTGTTCCTTGCGACAAAGTCCGTCAACGCGCTCTCTGGGATACGGACATGCCGACCCACCTTGACGAAGACGATCCGCCGTTCGGCGACCAGCCGTCGGGGGAAGCGGACGGTCGTACCGAGGAGTTGGGCTACCTGCTCCACGGTGAGCAGCCGGTCAGTCATGCGGCCGTGTCTCCTTCCGCAGCGTCGGAAGCGATGGAGGCGGCGAGCCATTCTTCGCCGCGAGTGAGTCCGGTTCCGGCGAAGGTCCAGTGGGCGAGGACGAGGGTGGTGTCGTCACTGTCCGGATCGGCCGGCGCGGGGGTTTGGTCACCGTGGGCGATGGCGGCTTGGAGGCGGCGCCATTCGGCGCGGGCGGTGCGGAGGGCGCCGAGGGTGGTGGAGTAGCGGCGGGTCTTGGTGGAGAAGTGGCCGCGGAAGCCGAGCATGTGGGCCCACGCCCGTAGGCGGAGGCCTTCGAGGTCTTTGCGTGCGCCGAGGGTCCAGGCGGTGCGGATCAGACGGCGGGCGTGGTCGGGGATGGCCATGCGGGCGAGTTCAGCGAGGAACTTGATGGGGCGGTCGAGGGTGCCGGTCGCGGTCTCGGCGCCCTTGGTGGCGTACTTGGCGATGTAGGCAGCGACGGCACGTTCGGTGAGTTCGGTGCCTGCGTTGAAGTCGGCGGATCGGATGGGGCGGATGTCGAGCTGGCGGCCGAAGGCGAAGGTGTGGGCGCGTCCGTTGATGAACGGGCCGGGCACGTCGGCGTTGGATGCGGCGGCGCGGATGGCGTCGGCGAGGAGATCGGCAGTGGCCCAGGCCGGCGGAGGGGTGTCGCCGCCGTCTGGACCGTCGAGGCGGATTACGGCATGGAAGTGGATTGCGCCGCGACGCTGGTACTCGGCGACCTTGGCGAAGGAGACGCGGGCGAACCTCTTGAAGGCTCGTTGGCTCAGGCCCGCGCGCTTGGCGACCTCCCGGCGCAGGTAGATGGAGAAGCGGGCCCAAATCTTGGATGCGTGGGCGTTCCAGAGCACGGCTGTTTCGTAGTCGTATGTCTCGGGGTTGAGCGGGTTGCCCAGCTCTGGAGCGTCCTTGGGGTGCTGGGTGCCGCAGCGGCAGCGGCCTTTGGCGGGACGGTTGTGTACGGGGCCGAAGCTGGGTGCGGTGAAGGTGGAGAACACCCGAGGGTGAGTGGCGACGGCTGCGGGGGTGCCTTTGCCGCCTCGGAGCCCGGCGGTAATGAGTTGGTAGGTGTCGCGGCGGTAGGTCTCGGCGCAGGCGGCGCAGCGGGTGGCGCGGCGGTTGTTGCAGCGGACGAGGAGGTTTCCGGCGGGCAGGTCGCTCGCGTTGAGGCTGTGGAGGATTTCACCGGTAGCGGCGTGAACGTCGGTGCGGTGGCCGTCGAGGCGGATCGGGGTGGTGCAGCCGCCGAGTCCGCGCAGTTGGCGCATGAGGCCGGGCATGGTGCCGAGTGAGGCGAGGAAGCGCAGATCGCCCACGGGAGACGGTGCAGTCGCGGTCAAGGGAGGAGGCCTCCTTCCAGAGGTGTAGGAGCCGGGGCACCGGCCGCGGAGAGAGGCGGGCGCCCCGGCGGAGGGGTCAGCGGTGGGGGCAGGTGTTGCGGTGATCGATCCACTGGGCGATCAGGTCGCGGACGTTGTCGTCGCCCTTGGCACGGCCGGTGGCGCCGCAGCGGCAGGTGTAGGAGCCGGTGGCGGGGAAGTCCCTGGCGTGTTTGGCGACGTGGACGCCGGGCCGGTCGATGGTGGGCGTGAGGTCGGCCATGGCCGTCAGCGGGCGAAGACGGCGTCGGCGGCGGCGTTGAGCAGCTGGCGCAGGGGCGGGATGGTGCCGGTTCCCTGGCAGGTGCGGCAGTGGGCGGTGATGGTCCGGCGTTGGCCGTTGCGGTCGAGGCCGCCGAGGGTGATGACGGCGGAGGCGAAGCCGTCGCAGGACGGGCAGGTGCGGGCCGGGGCGTGGCTGGGCTGGGGCATGATGTGGAGTCCTTCCGGTTGATGAAGTCGGGTAGGGGCTGGGCCGTCCGGGCGGCGGATACTTGGCGGTTGAGGCCGCCCGGAGAGCCGGTCAGCGATGGCGCGAGCCGTTGACCATGGAGCGCAGGACGACGGCGCAGACGGCGACCGATGCGCCGGTGATGGCGACGGCGAGCAGGAGCGAGACCAGGACCGCGCCGACGACCAGGACGACCGCGGCGCCACCGCCGACAGCGACCAGGAGGCCGGTCGGGGTGAGCCTGACCACGGGTTCCGACGAAGGTGCCGGTGCCGGTACGACGTCGGGGGCCGGGGCGGTGTGCTGGCAGGCGCACACGGTGTGCTGGTGCTGGTCGAACGGGGCCGGGTGGACGAGCGGGGCGACGATGCCGGTCGGGGTCGGCATGGTCGGAATGCGCGGGCGGAACATGGCGGGTCTCCTTTCCGGGCTGGTTACTTGGTGGTTTCGTTGACCACGTCGACACCGGTGCGGGTGCCGGACTCGATGGCGGGGGCGAGGAAGGTGTCGGCGAGGAGGAAGCCGCCGAGGAGGAGCACGACGATCAGCCAGGTCGGCGGGCGCATGAGCTTGATCCCGAAGTAGCCGAAGATGGCGACCAGGACGATCAGCGGAAGTTCGACGTTCATGGCAGTGGCTCCCTAGTGATCAGCTGACGCGGCAGCGGTGGGTACGGGCGGCGAGCTGGGCGGCGGAGCGGGTGGAGAAGTCGGCGGACCAGCCGCAGTCGTCGCGCGAGCAGACGGCGGCGTGTTTGGTGCGTCCGTTGCGGTCGCGGTGGGTGCCGATCTGCACGGGGCCGATACGCAACACGGAGTGGAAGAAGTCGCGGGCAGGCATGGAGATCAGTCCTCCGATCGAAGACTCAGGCCGGGGAACTCGGCGAGGATGCGGGCGGCGTCGGCCGGGTCGGTGGCACGATCCGCAGCCTCTTCGGCGAGCAGCCGGGCCAGGGTTGTGCGACCGGCGTCGGTCATTTCGCGAGCTGCTGACAGGTATTCGTCTCGTGTCGCTTCGTGTCCGGGCATGAGTGCTGTCCTTTCAGGCGAGGTGGGCGGCGAGCTGATCGGCCATCGAGCTGGGCAGTCCGAGGCGGTCGCGCAGGGTGACGGCGTCGATTGGGCGGCCGGTCGAGACGCGGTGGGCGTCGGCGAGCTTGCGGGCGTGGTCGACCAGGGCGGGCGGCACTTCCGCGGGCGGTGCGGCGGGCAGGGCAGGCACCGGTTCGCCAGGCTCGACCGCGTCCGGCTCCGGGGCGGGGTCCGGTTCGGCCGGGCACGGTCACCGGCTCGACCGGCAGCGGCTCCGGGTCGGCAGACTCAGGCGCAGTCCCCGGGCCCGTCGGCGAGTGGACGAGCAAGGTGCCGCCGAGGAAGGCGAGGGCGGGCCAACCAGCGACCAGGATGCGCAGCCAGTCGGGCACGTCACCCAGGTCGAGCAAGCCCGCGGTCGCGACATTGGCGCCGAGCGAGGCGGCCAGGGCGACGGCGAACCAGGTCCATGCGGCGCGGGCTGACTCGCCCTGGGCCCGCAGGGTCCGCAGGCGGTGCCAGGCCGCGACGAGCAGCAGGTCGACGGAGACGGGGTAGGCCCATGCCTTCCAGCCGTCCTGTCCGGCAGCGGCGGCGAGGTCGTGCAGGTGGGCGAAGGACAACGCTCCGGCGATCACGGCTTGCACGAGCACGGCATCCAGGCGGATCGAGCGGGTCACGGGTCTTCACCTCCTTGGAGGATTGGGCCGGGGCAGGGCGAGGCGCGAGGCTGGTCGCCGAGCCCCGGCGAGTCCGTTTCAGGCATGGCGGGGGTAGGGACGTGGCACGAAGCGGTCGCGCCGACCGAGGCGGGGGAGTAGGTCAGGCGGTGACGGGCGCGGAGGCCGGGGCCGCAATCTCGACCGGGGCCAGGTTGGGCAGGACCGGGCGGAAGGACTCCAGTCCGTCAAGGACCGGCGTTCGGTGGGCGTGCGTGGTGCAGGAGTTCACGGCCTGCCGCATGGAGGTGAACGGCGTACGGATGCGAACCCAGCCGCCCGTGGAATCACCAGCCACGGCCATGCCGGGACGTTCGACAGGGATCTGCGTGGTCGCCAGCACGGCATCCGGGGATATGTCGCCGAACGCCATCTTGGCGGAGGGCTCATCGTTGACCCGGTGCGAGATGCGGCCGGTGAGCTGGGCACGGAGCATGGTGATTCCGTCCCCGAGTTCGGCGCCGAAGCGCTGCCCGCAGATCTCCACATAGATGCCGGCCGCGCGGCCCAGCTGGACGAGGCGGACCAGGGCGGTGACGATCCGCTCCCGGCGCTTCTTCTCCGCTGTGTTGGAGAACAGCGCCAGCTCGGCGACCTCGTCGACCAGGAGCACGAGGGGAACCGGCCGCAGGTCCTCGGGCAGGCCCCAGATATCGGCGGTGATCTCCGTATCCGGGGTGTCCGCGCTGATCCTCTGCTCGCGCCGGATGACCTGATACGTGTAGGCCATCCGCTGGACGAGTGCTTCCAGCAGGTCGGCCGCATCGTCAGCGTTGTCAGCGAGCGCGGAGAACCTGCGTGCCAGCGGGGCGAGTTCGACGCCCTGCTTGCAGTCGATGCCGACCAGAGCCACGTGCTGTGACGCGAGTTCCTTGACCAAGTGGCGTTGGTAGACCGACTTCCCCGACTTGGTCGCGCCGAGGTTGAGCGAGTGCGGCACCTCCTGATAATCGCGGTAGTGGATCTCTCCGTCCTCCCGTAGCGCGACCGGGATGCGGAGCCCTTGACGTTCGACCTTGGCGGGCATCTGTACCCGCTGGAGCACGTCGTAGCCCGTCATGCGCAGCTCGACCACACCCGACTTGATCTCGCGCGAGGTGACGCCGTGCATCGAGAACGAGTGCCGCAGCCGGTCCGTGGAGGCCGCAAAGTCGAACGCGTCCTGACCCGGCTGGAGCTTCAGCCGCAGCACCAGCCCGGTACGGGTCGGCCTCATCCGCAGGATGCGCGGAGGCCGCGACTCGGGCGCCGGGCGGTGGGTCAGGCGGGCCAGAGTGAGCCGCAGCCGCGACGGCGGAACGGTCAGCCCGCACGCATCCATCACCGACGCGTACCGGAAGACCACCCGGAGCACGGCGAGACCGATCCCGATGCTCAGCCAGTACCAGGCCGGGCGCAGCCGCCGCAGCACCAGAGCCGCCACGACCGCCACCAGGGCTAAGACGGCGAACGTGTTCGTCGACATGCCGCTCAGCCCTTTGCGGACGGGCCGACCAGAGCGACCGCCCGGAAGGCGATGCCAAACCGCTTCTCACCGTTGAACGTGTTCTCCCAGTCCCGTGCCTTGAGACCGACGACCTTGACCGGCATACCGAGCGTGATCCCCTCCGGCACACCGGTCTCCGGAATCGAGACGGTGTAGAGGTTCGCCTCACCCTCGTCCGCGATGGTCAGGCCGACGGTCATCATCTTCGCGCCGGACTCGCGGTCGACGGCGATCTCGCCGGTCTGCTTGTGTCGATCTTGAAGGACGACATGGCCACTCCTTGAGTCAGAGAGAAGGCGCACGACGGCGATCGCCATCTTCGCTGTCCTAGGACTGCGAGCGCGCAACTCAAGGATGGGTGCAGTCCTGGGACTGCCAATGTCCTAGGACTGTGCTTCACTGGCGATGTAGGCGAAGGAGGTCCCGTGACACCGAAGTGGCGAGAGCTGGCGGACCGGCTGGCGGAGCAGATCAGGAGTGGTGAACTCCGACCTGGCCAGCAGCTTCCGCATATCCGTGACTTGGTGGAGGCCGGTGAGGGCTCCAAGTCGACGGTGCACGCCGCTTACAAGGCGTTGGAGACGGAAGGTCTCGTAACGTCTTCCCGTGGTCACGGCACGGTGGTGCGTGAGCAGACGCCGTTGAAGCGGCTGGGTATCGCCCGGTACGACAAAGCCAAGTGGCGTGACGGCGACGAAGTCGCCTTCATCGCGGACCGTGTGGCGTCAGGCCGTGCCTACCGCCGAAACGAGCAGACCCAGACGGTAGGCCGTGTGAAGGCGTCGGCACTCGTCGCCGAGAAGCTGGGAGTCTCGCCTGACTCCGAGGTCTACGCCCGCGCCCGCCTGGTGAAGGAGGGCGAGCAGCCCACGCACACCCTGACCAGCTACTACCGCCCGGAGCATGTGGAGGGGACGCGGCTTGTCGACCCGACTCCTGGACCGGCGGGCAAGGGTGGCGGGTACAAGGTGCTCTACGACGCGGGATACGAAATCGACCACATGAAGGAGTCTCTGTTCGCGCGTGTCCCGACGGCTGAGGAAGCGAAGCTCCTTCAACTGCCGGCAGGCGAACCGGTCATGGAGCTGCGCCGAACCACTTACACAGCGGACGGGACCGTGGTCGAGTTCGCCGTAGGCGTCCACGCGGCCTCGCGGTTCGCGTGGGAGTACGACTTCAAGGTCCCGGACTCGGCACAGTCGAAGGGTGACGGCGCATGACTCTGTCGGACGCGGACATGAAGGACGCCCAACTGCTCTGGGACCACCAGCTCATGGGCCACAGCCCGCGCCCGTGCTCCGTCGCCATCGGCCTGGGCAGTCACGACCTAGGCGTCGCCGACGTGACCTCCGAGCTGTACCGGCAGGGGATGGCACCCTTGGTCGTCTTCACCGGAGCCACAAGCCGGACGACCCGCGAGCGGATGCCCCGCGGCGAGGCCGAGCACTACCGCGAGCGCGCCATCGAGCTGGGCGTCCCCAGCGATGCGATCCTCGTGGAACCGCAGGCCCGGAACACCGGCGAGAACATCCGTCTCTCTCGCGCGCTGCTGGAGGAGCAAGGCGTACCGGTGTCATCCGTGCTGCTGGTGAGCAAGCCATACGAGGAGCGTCGGGCCTTCGCCACGGCGCGCAAGCTGTGGCCGGACGTCGAATTCGTCAGTGCGTCAGCGCCCATGACCTTGGGGGACTACGCCGACTCGATCGGCGACGCCCGCTTCGTCGTTGACATGCTGGTCGGAGCCCTTCAGCGCTTGCTGATCTATCCCGCTCAGGGCTTCATGATCAGCCAGGAGGTCCCGCAGGACGTCCAGGATGCGTATGAGCGCTTGCGTGCCCAGGGGTTCACGAGTCGCCTTATCCCTGATGCCGCTCAGGCGGAGTGAGTAAAAACCTTCTCTACGGGTTCAAGTGCTCGCTTCGCTCGCCGAGGATCCCGGCATCCTGGAACTGCAAGCAGTCTGATGCAGAGATCAGAGGTGCCGCGCACAGCGCGGCGGCGCCGGACGGTCGCCGCCACGCGGCTCCCTCCATGTCTGCGCCACCGGGGCCGCGCGTCGTCGCCCGTCCGCGCCCACAAGGGGCGATAGACCAGGCCGGGGCTGATGGTGGTGCGGCACAGCAGGTGAGAACCAGACCCGTGGCTGGGGCGGCCGGCTCCACGGCTTTAGGCAGCCACTTTGGGGCGAGCCTCTAAGATCATGGCCCCGATTCGGGCTGAAGCGGGCAGGTCAGGAGACTGCCCGAATCGCGGCCAGCGTAAGGGGCCATGATCACTCGCCCCAAAGCAGCTCCAGCCCAAAGCCGCTCCACCGACCGCGTGACCGCCGACCAGGATGAATTGGGCCAGGAATGCGCTGGCGGCTTGGGAGGGTTAGAGGGAGTCGCGCCCGTGCCCCTCGCGTGCCCGATCGAGCGGGAAGTCACGGGGAACACCGGACGATCACGGCGCACGGGCATGCGAACGCCCCCAGACCGAGTTGGCTGGGCAGTCGGTTCGAACCTCCCCGCAGGGGGTCGCAACCAGCCGAGACCGGTAGCCCTTTGCTCTTCCAGGCTATCCGGGAACCTGCATGCCGCGCCCTCACGCGGCGACGGTATCGACCGTGGTAGTCGACAGGTATGCCAATGAAGCCATCCAATGCAGCAGGTCGCCCATCTCTGTTCGGACGGCTACGTCGCGCGATCAGCCATTCACCAGTCGGCCGCGGGTGGCGTCGGAGCAGCGATCTGGAGTTGGGGCCGCGTTCGCTGGGCTTCGCGGCGCTGGGGTTTCTCACACTGGTGCCGCTGCTGATCATCGTTTCATCGGGCGATCCCGAACGCGGGCGGGGGTTCGGGCAGTGGCTGGGGGAAGGACTCGGCGTTTCGCCCGCCTCCAGAGAAGTGGTGGAGCAGCTGTTCACCCGGCCCGGCCAGGCCCTGCGGACGACGACCGCGTTCGGCGTTGCTGCCCTCGCTGCCTTCGGCCTGACCTTCGCAGCGGCGGTGCAGGCCGGCTACGAGAAGGTCTGGGATCTGCCGCCAGGCCGCTGGTGGGCCAGGT